>CAMOWA010000026.1 GCA_946628005.1 uncultured Caryophanales bacterium | reverse complement strand
CCAAGGATAAATATCATAAAAGTATTATTTTTTTTCTTATAAAACATCAAAAATATAATTGCTGAAAAACATAAAATAATTGCTAAAAGTAATAGAAATACACGATAACTCGTTTGAGGATTTACTATATTATCTAATACTTGCTCATTGGATAAATTTAAAGCAAGATTTTCATTTGAATTATATACTTCTCCATTAAACTCTGAATCAGGTATAACTGTTTTATATTGAACTTTTAAATATACTTCTTTTTCTTCACCTGCTTTAATTACAGTAGAATTATTAGAAGAATCTATACTATATTCAATATATCCAGAATTAGACTGAAAACTATTCTCATCAATCTCATAATCTTCATTGGAATCATTCTTTAAAATAAGAGAATACTCCATAGAGTCTCCAACACTAGTCATTTTTAAATTAACCTTAATATTTTTTCCATCAATTTTTGGTGGCTCAACTTCAATAACAGAATTACTCTTATCTTTTATTGATACAGATTGGATTTTAATTTTATCCAAATCACAATTCTCTGCTCTTCCAACAATAGGAATAAACAACATAAATAGAATAAAAGGTATTAATAATAATCTAAATTTCATATCTAGCACATCCTTGTATACATTATATCTTAATATCATAAAAATTAAAATAAATTATTTTTGATTAAAAAAATTAGGCTGTTAAGTTAATTTTTCAAAAATTATCATACTTAACTTGTTTTCATCAGTGTATTGTAAGCATCATATTTAGAGTATTCGTTGATTTTAAAGTTCTTACTCTTATATTTTCAAAATCATATTCTTGCTTTCAAAATTTTTCTTTTACAGGAATATATCTGACTATAGATACTCATAGGTTGTTTCTCATTTTTGTAAATTATATATGAATTTACTACTGTTTACATAAGCATTTGTATTATAACTTACTACTATTGATAAGTTATTAGATAATTCTTTAGTACATGTATTAATCTTTTCAGAATAATTATGAAATGAAACTATATCTATTTTAAAAATAACATTTATATCATTTTCTCTATTTATTTTATATTTTATTTTTTTCTAAATACCATTCTTGTAAGTAATTAATTTCTTTTCCACAGTAAGAACATTTACTTATTCTAGCATCTATACTGGCTCCACAAGATGGACATATAATGTGATTTACTTCTTCTTTTAATTCATTATAATCTTTTAATCTTTTAAATTGAAACCTTCTTTTCTTTCTTTTAGATAATATTTTACTATTTATATACTCTACCTCTCTTATATCAAATAATACTTCAATATAAGTTGTATCTTCTACTTTTTTAATAATAAAGTTATCATAATCAATTATATCAAAATCTATTATGTTAGGATTTTTATCACTATAATAATATTCTCTTAATTCGTAGTTTACATTATTAAAAAACTTTATTTTATCTATTCCTAATGAATTCATTTTTAACCAAAATTCTTTTTGTTTCTTGTTATCTTTTTCTTTTTTTCTTTTTAAATTTGGTAATAAGATAAATGCATCTAAATAATAAAATATATAAAATAATATCAAACTTACTACTAATGAAATAACTAAAATCTTTAATATATCAAATATATACAATGTTCTACTTTTGGGAATAATATATAAACTAACCAATAATAATGATATCATAAAATCAAATAAATATGTTTTTATAATATAGCTCTTATCTTTTATAACATAATCATAATAATGTTTACTTCCTAGTTCTTTATCTTCATAGTCAATATTATAATTAGTGTGACAATATGGACATTCTCCTTCGAAATCTTTTATTGTTCCACTCATACCACAGTTTTTACAATTAAACTCTTTTTCGTCGTTTAAATTATACGTATATGTTATTCTTGAATCAAATGTATTTTCTTTTTTTAGCAATATTCCCTTGTAATAATCTTTTTCAATGATGATTCCTGAGTTGATAGTATCATTTTTTGTATCATCAGTGTTTCTTTCTTTTATTCCTTCATCTACTTTATATTTTGTTTTAATATTTATCCCTAGCTTTTTTAATCTTTCATCTTGTGATTTTTCAGTTACCATATTATTCTCCTAATGATTGTTGTTATTGTTGTTATTGTTATTATTGTTATTATTGTTATTTGAGGAGCTTCCAGAGAAGCCTCCTCCAGAGGAGTGATATTCATAATGAGGTATGATATTTAGATTACTTGAAGTAATAATCATTCCATCTATTGATGACACCGAATCTACTGTATATTCTTTAAATATTGTTGTAGGAGAAGGATTAAATGTTATTTTATCTTTTGAACAGTGAATAGTATTATTTTCATTTTCAATTAAAAAGTCATAAGCTGCATCTAAAAATTCTTGTGAAACATTATAATACTTTGATATTGCTAAAACATTTCTTACCGCAACTAATTCTCTATACGTCTCTGGATTCTTCTTAATCATTTTTATCTCCTCCTAGTAGATAAAACTCTATATTTTGAAATGGTAAATTAATAGAGTCAATATGATAATATGCATTATTTTTTTGTTTACTATAATGATAATCTCTTAATGCTTGAGTTGTAAAAAATAAATTATTTGGTTTTTCCATTGATAGGTATTTGTAATATTCTTTTAAAATATTAGTTATGTCTAACATAAAATATTCTTCCATATCTGATTTATTCTTTTCTAGTACTCCTTTATATATTTGATGGGTCATAATATGGGCTTGCTTTTCTCTTTGTTCATCTCCATATATGATATTATTACCACTTAATAGCATCATATATAACGAGTTATTATTTGGATAATCACATAATTCATCAAGAATGTTATTTTTTATGTATATTATTATTTTTGAATTATAACTTATATATACTATATTTCTTACTCTATTTAAAATTTGAGAAGATAGATTATATATAATATTATCAATTTTTATTTTGAAACATTCATTATCATATATATATTTTAATTTAGGATCTTCTTTTATTAATTCTTTTAATTCTCTATATTCATTATTTCTTGTCGGGTAATACTTTTCTATTTCATTTTGATGCATTTTGCATACATAATTATATGTATTTTCATCATTATATGAATCTTTTTGATAATTCCAATCTTCATATAGTTTTTGTTGAAGCAAACAGGTATATGATTTGTTTATTTTATAAATGTTTTTTACAAATGGGCATCCTGTTTTACATAAATATAAGTATTTACATTTACTACAATCTTCATTAAAGCTTAGTTTATTATGTGCTTCATATATTTTATCCTTAGCATTTTTTAATATATCATCAACTGATTCTTTATAAATGTTTCCATAATAATAATCTTTATTTTTTTGTCCCCTTACACATGAGTAAATATCTCCATTGTTTTCCAAAAGAAAAAATTTTTCTCCACAGTTGTCACAATTTGTACAATAGCCCGGTCCAAATTCTGCAAACCAATTTTTTTTGAATCCTTCTTCTAAATTGGTTCCTGTAAATTCTATCTTCATTCTTTCATACAATTCTAATTGTTGTTTTTCTGATATATGGTGTAATACTCCATTTGAATTATAATCAAAGCCTATCATAAAATTAAAATCATTCATATCTAGGCAAGTATTTTTATCCAAATACTTGATATCTTCTACTATTTTAGATAAATTAAAATGTTCTTTAAAAATAGTTGCAGATATTTTTTTGTGATTATTTAAATCTCTTAATAATTCAACATTTTCAAATATTTTATTTAGTGTTGTTTTTTCATCCTTGGTAACTCTATATTTATCATGTATTTCTAATGGAAGGTCAATGCTTCCACTTATACTTACATTAAATTCTTTAATGGTATCAATATGTTTTTCTAGATTATAAAGATTTGTTTTGATATGTGGACTACCTATTTTGAATCCGTTTGATTCTATTAACATCTTATTTTTTTTATAATAATTATCTATATATTCAATGATATTTCTAAAGTTTTCTTTTGATAGAGTTGTTACTTCTCCCCCATGAAGCGAGATATTAAATGGAATTACTTTTGATTTAAAAAACTTATCTACAGCATATTTAAGAGTATCTAGAGGATTTATTTTTGTATTTAATTCTTTTGTTTTATCTTCCAAATAGCAATATTTACAGGCCATATTACAGGCCATTGTTGGTACATATAAAAGATGTATAAACTTATAATTATTCATAACGCCTCCTAGTAGTTTATATATGATTCATGTGATTCATCATTAAAATAATTTATATATGTTGGGCTTTCTTTAAACGCTCTTTCATTAATATTGACTCCACTTGGTAATGTTATTGAGTGTAAATTATAACATCTTCGAAAAGCAGATGAGCCTATTTCATTTAATTTTGAATTTTTTGTTAATGAAACTGTTGAAAGATTACTGCATCCATAAAATGCATGTCCTCCTATTCTTGTTACACTATCTGGTATAGAAATCGATGTTAATGATGTACAGTTAAAAAAAGTATCTCCATGTATTTGCTCTAGCTCTGATGGTAGATTTATTCTTTCTAGATTGTAGCAATTTTGAAATGCTCCTCCTCTAATCTCTTTAATGGTATTTGGTAATGTAACTTTTTTTATTGAAGATATATTTTTAAAAACATCACCACGTATTCCTACCACATTCAAATTATTATACTTTTCTGGTATTATTACATTTTCTTCTTGTTCTAAGACTCCAATCGTATAATATCTTAAAACATATCCACTATCTTGTTTTTCATATATATATAGTGGTTTTCTAAAAACAATTATTGGAAATACTATAAAGATATATAATAGTACAGTTCTTAATAATATGTATTGTGCTTTGGTGATTGTAGCACTTGATAAAATACTGGCTGAAATATTTGTAATTTTTTCATCTGGTCTTAATTTTACTTCTTTGAGAATAACTGATTTTAAATTGTATTTTCTAGTGATAATAATATAAATAAATGTTAATACTATTAATAATAATATAATACTTGTTAATCCAATATGATAGGCCACGTATAACATTATTATAAGAGAAAATAATACTCCATATATTATAGTCATTATTAGCTTTCTTCTTTCAATTGAAGGCAATGTTTTCATTTTATAAGAAGTATCTTTCTTTATTTCATTTATAATTACTTTATTTATATAGTTATTTTCATTTGGTGAGAAAAGTGCTTTATCAAATTCATTTGCTATAATCGAATTACCTTCCTTAGCATTTATTATTGGTTCTGCATCTATTAGCTCTCCACCACATTTAATACATTTTATTCCTTCCTCAACTCTATACCTTAATTTGCAATTATTACAATACTTATCTACTAAAATTGCTGGTGTTTTTTCTATATAGTTGTCTTCTAGTAAAGCCCCACACTTAGAACAAAATCTTGAAAAAGAATTTTCTATGCTTCCACAATTATTACATTTTTTTGCTAAGTTATAAATATTCGTTCCACATTTAGGGCATCTTTTATTTCCAACTGACATTTCATATGAACACTTAGGACATTTTATTTTTTCTATTCTGTTTTGATTATTATTCTCATTCATTTTATTACCAACCTTTATTACTAAAGTATATCATTTTCTTTGGTAAATATAAATAATATTTGTGATAATATTCTTTAAATATAAAAAAATAAGTACTTTTCTTACTTATTTTTATATTTTATATTTCTATTAGTTCATAATCTGTAGAACCTAGTCCTATACTTTCAGCATATTCTGTTATATGTCTTCCTACTTGTCTATCTACTCTTTCTATCATTTTAGTATGTCCTTCATCAGTACTATTCCAAATAGCATCAATGAAAGCTTGATCATTTGCTACTGGATCTAGTGATGCAAATATTCCTATGTCTCCCATTACTGGTTCTTTTTGGTTAGCATCACAATCACAGTCTACACTTATTGCATTAGCAACTGTTATATAGACAATTGGTTTATTATTTTCTTTTAAATAATCAGCTACTGCTTTAGCAGCCTCTGCCATAGACTCAATAAAATCAGACTGTTCATATTCTACACTCCAACATTTATTGGGATCTTCTGTTTGACCACAAGAGTGAATATATGCTTTTCCGTTACGTGAAGCAATTCCTATAGATTGATTTTTTAGATTAGCTCCAAATCCTCCCATTGCATGTCCTTTTCCATGAGCTAAGTTTAAAATAGAATCATAATTTTTAAAATTTTCTCCAATTATATCATACTCTAAATGTTTTCCGTCATGAACTGGTATTTTAAATTCTTTTTCTCCGTCCATAATATCTACTTCTGCAAATGATGTGAAGCCATGCTCCTCGGCAACTTTCATATGTTCCTCTTTGGTATTTCTTGCCCCTGGATAAGCAGTGTTACATTCAATTATGGTACCATTTAATTTTTTTACTAATGGTCCAATCAAATCTGCTTTTAAATATCCTCGCGATCCTCTTTCTCCAGTAGATACTTTTACTCCTACTTTTCCAGGTAATTCTACTCCTAGCTTCTCATAAATTCTTATTAAGCTTTCAGGTGTTATTTCTTTTGTATAATATACTTTTGATTTCATTTTTCCTCCTTTTTATTATAATATCACACTTTTTTATTCATTATAAGAAAAAGATAAAGATTATTTTATATTCTTTATCTTGTCCTTGGATTTGATATGATTTCCTATTATATCTGAAACATCTGATATCGTAACAAAAGCACTTTCATCCATCTCTTCTACAATTCTTTTTAGTTCATATATTTCAATTCTTGTTAAAACACAATATAATACTTCTTTTTCTCCACTAATTAGTCCTTTTCCTTTTATAGTAGTTGTTGTTCTTCCTAAACGTTTATATATTTCTTTTGATAAAGTTGTTCCTTTAGCAGTTATTATCAAAGCTGCTTTTGCTTGCTCTAGACCTTCTGAGACGAAGTCTATTATTTTAAATGTAATAAAATACGTTAATAAAGAATACATTGCTCGATCAAAACCAAAAATAAATCCTGCTATAGTATAAATTACTAAATTAAATACCAATATAATTTGTCCAACACTTAAACCTATTTTTTTACTTATCACAATAGCAACACTTTCTGTACCATCCACACATCCACCGAAGTGAATTACTAATCCTACTCCTATTCCTAGAATAGCTCCTCCAAATACTGTTGCTAAAAGAATTTCATTGGTAAATGGTTGAAAATTCTCAAAATAAGAAAGAAATAGAGAAAAACATATCATAGAGTATATTGTCCTAAATAAAAATCTTTCTCCTAGGTTTTTAAATCCTATGTAAATAAAAGGAATATTTAAAATAATTACTAATAATCCTAATGGTATACTAAATAACTTATATAATATAATGGAAATTCCAGTTATTCCTCCATCTAAAATTGTATTTGGGATTAAAAATAATTCTAATGCAGCAGCTGCTATAATTGTTCCTACTGTGAGCATTACTATATTTATAATATTTTTTGATGAATAGTTTTTTATTTTACTCATATCTTCACTATCCTTTATTTTTTATTTTATTATACCATTAGTTTTTATAAAATTCAATTATACAAAAAAGGAACTATTTTGTTCCTTTATATTTTGTAATAATAAATGATACTCCTTTCTTTTCATTATGAATAGTAATATCGTAATCCATCATATTAAGTGTCTTTTTTACAATAGATAATCCTAGTCCAAATTCTCCTTTTATTCCTTTTCTAAAGGGAGTGAAAATTACTTCTAAAAAATCTTTGTCAATTCCTTCTCCATCATTATATAAAATGAGTTTATTTTGTCTCATCGTTATTTTTATTTTTGTTTTGGCATATCTCATAAAATTACTTAAAAGATTATCTAATATCGTTTCCCAATTTTCATAAGAACCATAATATTTTGATTTAGAATCTTTTATAACTTCAAAATTTATATCTTTTCTATGAAATTTAAATTTATTTACTTCTTGTTCTATTAATTTTTCCATATCAATTATATTATGTTCTATTTTTTTATCTTTTAAATAATCTAGTTTGTTTAGGTATAAGAGAGAATGTACTTTTTGTTCTAACTTTTCTGTTTGAGTTTTTATTATATTAAAAGCAGTATCTTTATCTTCTACTCCATCTTCTACTGCTTCTATATAAGATTTTATTACCGTAAGAGGAGTTTTAAAGTCATGAGATATGTTTTGATACATTTGATTTCTATATTTTTCTTGATTAATAAGAGAAAGTCTCATATCTTCTATTGCTAAAGACAAGGAGCGGATTTCATCATCTATTATAAAATTAATTTTATGATTATAATCTGGATTATCAATATTATCAATTTTATTCTTTAATTTTTCTATTTTTCTAACAATATGACTAGACCAATATACTAGCATTAATCCAATCAATAAAAATGTGCCAAAAACCAAAGGAAAAATTGCACTAATAATAGAAGCTTTTGTACGATTAATGTAACTATCATCTGATATAGCAATCTTTGTAATAGCATCTTTTTTTAGAGTGTAGTAGTAGTAGGTTTTATGATTAAATATAAATTTTCCGTAAGAATCTTTCATTTTTTTTTGTATATCTTCAAGTCTCTCAAAAGATATTACTTCCCGAATATTGAAAGATGTAGTAATAGTGTTTTCTGATATATAAATATATGCTATTTCAGTATTTAGAAGTTTATTATCAGTATCATTATCATACATTTTTAGTGGTTCACTTAAATAGCTATATATGGTTTGTTCTGCTACAGGGATTAACATTTGGGGTAATACTACTCCCAATGAAATAAATAATAAAATAAAGGCTATTCCAACTAGTAATAGTAATTGTTTACTTAGATTATTTTTTTTAATATTCATGATAGTCTATACCCATATCCATAAATAGATTCTATTTTTAATTTTGGTAGTTTTTTTCTTAATCTTCTTACTAAATCATCTACCGCTCTATCTGTACCAAAATAATCTTCTCCCCAAATTGAATTTAATATTTCTTCTCTTTGGAAACATTTTCCTTTATTTTTTAGAAATAAACATAATAAATCAAATTCTAGTGTTGTGCATTTTAAAACTTTATTTTTTATATAAACAGTTCTTTTTTCCATATCTATTGTATAGTCTTCATACACAATACTATTTTCTCTATCATCTTTATATACTCTTTTTATAATCTTATTAACTCTTAGTACTAATTCTTTACTGGAATATGGTTTTGTTATATAATCATCGCTTCCCAGTTCTAATCCGAAGATTTTATCAATTTCTTGATCTCTTGCTGATGTGAATATTACGGGAACATTATCGTCTTTTTCACGAATTGCTTTGATTATATCATAACCACTTATATCATCTCCTAACATAATATCTAATATCCATAAATGAACTTCATTTCCAATATAGGATATCGCTTCTTCTCCTGTTTTATGAACAATTACCTTATATCCTGCTTTTTCTAAATATAATTTCACTATGTTTGATAAAGCTTCTTCATCTTCTACTAAACAGATTGTATACATTATTATCACCCATTTCTAGTATAGCACAATTTTTCTTTATTGGTATTTATCATTCCTCCTTATAATTTTTTATCTATATTTTATTATATTATTCTTTTTAATTTTCTTTTTTCTATTTATTACCTCCTTTTCTAAATTTAGTATATCAATAAAGTATGTTACAATTATCGTTAAATTATGGGAAAATATGTAAAAAAAATCATTCAATATTGAATGACTTATTATTTATACATATTATGTAAATCTGTTTTTTCTTTATCTTCATGTTGGGCCATTTCTTCTTGTTTTAATACTTCATCAGTTTTTATTTTCTTTACTTTTTTTGGCTCCGGTGGATGTTCTCTTAACTCTTTTTCTCTTTTAATTTTTAATTCCTTATTATATTCTTTATATCCTAGTCTTGTATCTTCCCCATCTATATTTTCAAATCTATTTGTAAATAAAAATTTATATAAAAACATGGTAATTAATCCAACCATTATAATTACTAATATTTGAATGAGAAACTGTGACTTACTATCTAACCTAGTATTTTTATGCATTCCAATTTCCTCAACTTTTTGTCCGATAAAGTCGTCTTCTCCACCTTTTCTACAATGAATGTTTTCATCTAAGATTGCTATATAATGAATATCATCTGTACTTTTTTCATTAGTAATACTTGTATTATCAACTGGTATAGCATAACTTTTCTCTTCTTTTGATTTTAATATTTCTCCTTCTTTACAATAGTGAATGGTACCTATATTTTTTTTATTATTATCAAATAATCCTATTGTTATACTGATAGGTAAATCTTTATCAGATAGGTTTTTAATTCCTTTAAAAATAACATAATTATTATTATAATACAGGCTTTTGTAACTAAAATTATCTGTTACAATTGTTGTTTCTATATTAACTGGTATTAATTCTTTTATCGTGTAATTTGCAGCATTTGTCTTTATAATTGATACTACTACAAATAATAAAACTATTTTAATTATATTCTTCATTTTACCTATTCCTTTCGATATACTTTTCTACTTCTAACCAATTTGTTACATAATCCTCTTTTAGATTAAATTTTTCTCTATCATCAAATAATAAACATTTTATGCCAATCGTTGATATTTTTTTATAATTATATGGATCATCTTCTATCATTAAATCAATTAAATACTTTTTACAAATAATTGCTTTTTTATCTCCATAACTAGATAATATTATTTTATTTACAAATATTTCATTTTTTTGTAACCACTCTTTTGTTATTTCTAGTATGGTTTTTCCATCCTTTGTTATAGCATCTTTTCTTGCAGTTATAATATAGATTTTATTTCCTCTTGACTTTAATCTTTTTAATACTTTTTGAGCATCCTTTTTAATTTCTACTTCTTCATATATTTTTCCTAAATATTCGTCAAAAAATTCTTCTTTCAAATCCACATCATTCATTACATCTAGTGGATTTAAATGTTTTTTTTCAGAATAAATTTCTAAATATTTATGAACTGTTTCTGTTGTTTTACAAATTGTATCATCTAAATCTATTCCAATCCTCAATTATATTCCTCCAGTTTTTCTAATGCTTCTTTTATTGTTGAAACTTTTATCAATTTTATTTTAATTTTTTTCTCTTTTATATATTTCTTTGCTTCTTTATAGTTTTCTTTTGGAACTAAGAAAATATTTGCTTTATCTTTTGATGCCCCTAGTATTTTATAATTTACTCCTCCAATTTTTCCTATTGTTCCATCTTCTTCTATTGTACCTGTACCAGCTATTTTTAAGCCTTTTGTTATATCTTTTTTAGTAAGTCTATTATAGATTTCAAGTGTAGTAATAAGTCCTGCTGAAGGACCTGATTCACTTCTTTTAAACTTTATTTCTACGTTTGGCTTAACATCATATTTTTTTACTTTCTCTAGTAGTACTCCAATTAATTTTCTTTCTTTATATACTGAAACTTTTGAATGTATAATTTTTTCTTTATTCTTTCTTATAACTTTTAGTTCTACTTCATCATTTTCATTTTTTGTTTGAATATAATTTATATACTCTGTTATTTCTTTAAATGATTGGTTATCAATACTTAGTATTTCATCTCCTACTTTTAGGGAGTTATTATATTCATCTGATATAGAGATTACATATATATGGCTTTCTTTTTCTTCTACTTTTTTGTTTGCTAAAGTATAAGCCCAGTATATTGCATTATTAGAAGAATATTCTAAATCTAAGTCACTTCTAAATTCTATATCTTCAATACTTTCTTTTTCTGTATACTTATAGTTATCTGCACTTTCTCTTTCCCAAGTTGGAATAATGTAACTTAACCCATAAGAAAGAATCGTTCCACTTAACTCTTTTACATAACAGATATTGAAACTACCTTTTGACTTGTATCCATTTTCTACTTCTACTCTTGGTGATATATTAGAAGTTCCTCCTCCAATTATAATGTAATAATTTAGAGGATAAAGACATATAAATATAGAAATGATTAGAAACAAGTAATAAACATAGTCTTCTTTAATGATATTCCATAAATATTTTACTTTTTTCTTCATGTAGCCTCACCTTCTATTAATATTATAACAAGATAAGGAGAAATATGAAAAGAAAAACTTTTAATATTATAATATTTATACATTTAATTATCTTATTAATATACTATTTTTTTCATACATCATTTATTATAGAAAATATTATTAATTATTCTATATCTTTTTTTAAAAGCTTTTTCCCAGTTAGTTTTTTATTAAATATCATTATTTTTTTATTATTAGATTATGAATTAATCCCTATTTTGTCTTTTATTCCTAATATATCAGTATCTTTTCTTTTATTTATATTTAGTTTTATTAGTGGGTTCCCTAGTGGTAGTAAAATGGTATGTGAGTTTTTAAATAAAGGTTATTGTAATATTGATGAGGCTAATTCCTATCTTTATTTCTCGCATTTTCCTAATCCTTTTTTTATTATAGGAGTTGTTTATCCTATTATTAATAATTATTTATATACTTTTTATTTATATTTATCTCTTATATTAAGTAATTTTATTCTCTATTTCTTTTTTTCAAAAAAGAGAAGATATTCTAAAATAAAACCTTCTTTTCATACTAATTTTTCTTTATCTCTTAATAATAGTATTCAAAAAAGTTTTTCAATTATTTTATTAGTTTATGGCATTAGTATTTATTTTTATATTATAAGTATTCTTTATCATTCTTTTTTTCCAAGTAATTCTTATTTATATGTTCTAATTAATGGATTATTTGATTTGACAAATGGCGTTTTATCTTGTGTTATTATAAAAGAAAGTGTTATTAGAGCATTACTAATACTTTTATTTTTATCTTTTGGAACAATATCTATTCATATACAAACTTCTACTATATTAAAAAAAGAAGGACTATCCTATTCTTATTACCTTAAAGGTAGAATAATGAGTATTCTTCTTTCATTTTTATTGTTTTTATTATTAGTTTTTATTCCATCCAGCATAAAAATACATTTCAATTTCTTTGTGAATTAATATATTATTAGCAATATTATCTTTTACAATTATTCTTTTATCATTATAAGATGAAACTGTTTCATACATTGAAAAAGTCATAATAAAAACTAATACAAAACATAATAAATTTCAATTGTCGTTGTTCCTGAATTATTTAATTATCTCATTTGCTAATCTCCATAGTAGAATATGTATAATAGTCATTTCCATATCTTGTATGATGGAAAACAATAATTACTCTATATTTTGCATAATTTAGGGATTCCGTTACATAGTCTGGAAGGGTTTCAATATAGTCTTTTACTCTAGATACAAAAACTTTTTCAGTACTACTTTTTGTACAGACTTCATTCGTTTTAGATGGATCTTTCATACACTTTGTAATATATGCTGATTTACACTGAGAATCTGATAAAAAACAATTTTCTTGATATTTTAATAATTTTTCTTTATATAAATTTTCTTTAAAGATTGTGATTGGTGGATTAGGGTTATCTGGTGATGGTGGTGTGATATCTGCAGGTCCTATTTTATAATCTGTAATAAACACATCACAACCATTTCCATTGGCATCACAACCGTTTATTTCAAACGCTTTTACCATTGATTTGCAATTTTCACGTGCATCTACATTTTCAGTAAAATCATCGCATTCAAAACGCATAAACTTTCTTTTAGCAAAGTTTTGTTGTTTGTTTGGATTTGTTGTAAATGAATAAGTCGAATCTTCTATCATTTTTTTAAACCAAAATGTTGCATATTTACTATCTACATCATCAAAACCTTCTCTTTTATTGTATTCTCCTATTAATGGATAAAAGTTTCTATAAATCATAGAAAATATTAGCATTAAAAATACAGTTACCACTAATGTTTCTGCAAGTACAAATCCTTTACTATTAAATTTATTCATTTTTTCTATCTCTCCTTGATATTATCTTAAAATTATTATATAATAATATTTGATAAAATACCATAGAAAGTAGACAAAGGGGTTGAAACAATGGGACAATTTAGTGTAAAGCAAGCACTCGGTGCCGCTATTGTTAAGGCTCCAATTAGTGTTATACCTAATAAAAATAATAACTCTACTCAACTTACGCCTGTTCAAACACAACAAGTTGTACCTGTTCAAACTATACCACAGGTTATGCAACAACCTTCTAGAATTAATAATCAATCTATAGTTAATCCTGTACAACCACAAAATATTCAACAAATCCCAAACTCAAATCAAAATCAACCTCAACAAATGCTTCCACAACAAAATACTATGCAGACTGTATCTCCACAAAATACTGCAACTCAAGGTGGCGTTAAAAACCCTTTCATGGTGAATTATAATTATGCAACTACACCTATTACAGAAATAGCTGATTTGATTATAATTGCAGCTTCTAAATTAAATTCATCTGATATTCACTTTGATCCAAGAGACAATGGAATGATGGTTCGTTTTCGTATAGATGGAGATTGCCAGGATTATACTTTTGTACCGAAAGCTTATGAAAGAAATTTAACCACTCGTTTAAAACTATTGGCTAATATGAATATTACAGAGTCTCGCCTTCCACAGGATGGTGCTATTAAAGGAATATTCGGAGACCAATATTTAGATATGCGTGTTTCTTCACTTCCTTTAAATCAAGGTGAAAAAATAGTTATTCGTATTCTTGACTATACAAGAAGTTTGGAAGGAATTGATTCTTTGGGATTCCATCCTAAAAATTTGGAAAAAGTAAAAAGAATGATGGGAATACCAAATGGTATTATTTTAACCACTGGAGCTACAGGTTCTGGAAAGTCTACTACTACTTATTCTATTTTACAGGGATTAAATAAACCAGAAACAAATATTATAACTGTTGAAGATCCTATTGAAATGAATATTGAAGGAATCAACCAGGTTCAGGTTAATTCAGAAATTGGTATGACTTTTGCTGCTGCTCTTCGTTCTATCTTGCGACAAGACCCTAATGTAATTTTGATTGGTGAGATTCGTGATTCTGAAACTGCTCAAATAGCTGTTCGTGCTTCTATTACTGGTCACTTAGTTTTATCTACAATCCATACAAACAATGCCTTAGCAACTGTTGAACGTTTATTGGATATGGATGTTGAGAGATATTTATTATCTACTGCGCTTTCTGGAATTATTTCACAAAGACTTGCTAAAATGATATGTCCTCATTGCCGATTTCAAAGAGAAACAACTAAATATGAGAAAAAGGTATTTAAAAAATATATGAATATGCAAATAGATAAAGTATGGGATGCTAATCCCAAAGGATGTTCACATTGTAGAAAAGGGTATAAGGGACGTATCGCTGTTCATGAAGTTTTAGAAATTGATGATGAAATAAGAAATGCTTTAAGTAATGAAAAACTTGAAAAAAAAGAACTTGCTAAGATGGTTTATTCTGGAAATACTATTACTATGTTACAAGATGCTTTAATTAAATGTTTAGAAGGTAAAACTTCTTTTGAAGAGGTTTATCGTACTATTGAAATTGAAAATGAAGATGATGAAAATTATGAAAATGAAATCAATGAAGAAATAAAAGAGGATTTAGAAAAAGGAATTATATCTGAATCTGAAACAAATGATGAGGTATCAGATAATAATGATATAAAACAAATTCAAACACCTATTCCAATGGTTTCTTCTATACCTAGTGTTTCTAATGTTCAAAGTATTACTTCTCCTATTCCAGCAGTTTCTTCTACAACTAATGTTTCTAATGTTCAAAGTATTCCTTCTCCTATTCCAGCAGTTTCTTCTACACCTAGTGTTTCTAATGTTCAAAGTATTCCTTCTCCTATTCCAGCAGTTTCTTCTACAACTAATGTTTCTAATGTTCAAAGTATTCCTTCTCCTATTCCAGCAGTTTCTTCTACACCTAGTGTTTCTAATGTTCAAAGTATTCCTTCTCCTATTCCAGCAGTTTCTTCTACACCTAGTGTTTCTAATCTTCAAAGTATTCCTTCTCCTATTCCAGCAGTTTCTTCTATACCTAGTGTTTCTAATGTTCAAAGTATTCCTTCTCCTATTCCAGCAGTTTCTTCTACACCTAGTGCTTCTAATGTTCAAAGTATTTCTTCTCCTATTCCAGCAGTTTCTTCTACACCTAGTGCTTCTAATGTTCAAAGTATTCCTTCTCCAATTCCAGCAGTTTCTTCTACACCTAGTGTTTCTTAATAAAAAAATCTACACCATATAAAGAGGTGTAGATTTTTTTATTACAATTAGTCTATTATTTTTTAAATAACTCTTCAACTTTTGAAAACAATTCATTGTTTATATCATCTATTTTTCTCATTTTTTCATCTTTTACACATTCAATTACATCCCAGTGATATAGTTCTGATAATTCAATGTATGCCTCTTCAGAATTTTTTAAATGTTCTACAGACTTTTCAACTTTATCAATGTTTGATCTATTGTTCATTAATTCAAGAGTGTTTTTTAATGGCACATGTAAAAAAATAGTTTTATCTGGTTTTGGTAGTTGTAGTAACCAATATTCTAGTTTATCTATCCACTGATACATTCTAAATCTTTCATCTTTATCTTTAATTTTGCTTCCTTGATGTGCTAAATTTGATGTTGTATATCTATCTAAAATAACAAAATAACCTTTTTCTAAATACTCCATTATTTTAGGCATGTTATATTTTCTATCTGCAGCATAATATAGACATCCTACCTCTGGATCAACACCTAAAGGTCCTTCTTCAAAAATACATTCTCCTATTTCTTTATTTCCTAGATAGCAACCACCAATAATTTTTCCAGTTGGTGTATTGTACATTGGAAAATCAAAACGTTTACATTTTATGCCTTTTTCTTTAAGCTTTTCTTCTAGTTTTTTTGTTTGTGTCTCTTTTCCTGAGCAATCTGTTCCTTCTATTACAATTATTTTTCCACGCATATTTTCACCTATCTTCATTCAATAATATGATTATCTTCATCAAAAGATACTTGTAAGAATTTTTTTGAAGCTAAAAAGTCACACATATGAACAAAATTCTGATATTTAGTTTTCGGTCTTTCTAAGATTTCATTTCCGTTATAATCTTTTGTCCATGGTCCCATATGAGTTTTTATGACGTCGGCAATAAATTTTGCATCGTCTTCTTCTAAGTTATATTGCTTTTGGTTATTTATTATATAATTTGCCATCAATATAGGGTGATCAAATCTTGTATATCTTTCTTCTTTTTCTCCTAATTTTAATCCATCATGAACTAAAAGCGCTATTAGCATTAAATCTTTTTCTCTATCTGTATATTTTTCACCAATACATTGGTCGCTAAGTAATTCATATCCTATCCTCATAGCAGATTTTGAATGTCTTAATAAGCCTCCTTCTCCTAATGAATATTTAGGATGATATTTTCCTGTTGAGGAAGCTGCTACGTGAAACCAATATTCTGGTAGTGACTCAATAATTTTTAATAAACTATCTTGTAGTTTCTCGTCTTTTATATATTCTAATTCATCTAAAAACATTTCTTCCTTATTCATTTCTATCACCTTCTAATAATTTGACTATTATACTATTACTAATATACCATAGATTTGATGGAATAAATAGATTATTATTTTTTTCTATTAATTCATTATTACTTAATAATTCTTTATAGTTATAATAATAATCTAGAGAGTGTTTGTATTTATTTTTAAATTTTTTTAAATTTATTCCTTCTTTTGTTCTTAAATTCGTTATTATTTCATAATATACTTTATCTTTAATAGATAAATATTCAATTCCATTTTTTTTAATATAATCATGTTTAAAATACTTATTAATACTTCTTGTTTTTTCATAACGGACTTCTCCTATATATCCGGCAGCAGATAAACCAAATCCATAATACTCGTCATTATTCCAATATGTTAAGTTATGCTTGGACCGATATCTTTTGTTCTTGGCAAAATTACTAATCTCATAATGATCATAATCTTTCAATTCCTGGCATATTAAGTCATACATCTCTCTGTCTAAATCTTCATCAATATTATTATATTCTTTAATAAATAGTTTGGTATGTTCTTCTAAAATTAACGAGTATGTTGATATATGAGTAATATCTAATGACTTTATAAATTTGATGTCTTCCAATAAATCTTTTAATGACTCATCTTTAACTGCATAGATTAAATCTACATTTATATTGTTAAGACCAACTTTGTTACAATAATTAATTATATCTATTACCTTTTCTTTAGAAATGGTTCTATCTAATACCCTTAGTTTATTCTCATTAATACTTTCTAGTCCAAAGCTAATTCTATTAATTCCATTTCTCTTAAATAAATCTATTTTTTCATAAGTGATACTATCAAAATTACATTCTATTGTAAATTCATTTTTTTTATTTAGTTTTAACTTACTAGTAATAGTAAACAATTTATTTAATTGTCTTATATTTAATGAACTAGGCGTTCCTCCTCCGATGTAAATTGTATCTAATACTTCATTATTATATGAATCGTTTATTTCATTTGATAATTCATTTAGATATCTATCAACTAATTCTTCATTATAAAATATTTTACAAAAATCACAATAAGAACATATATTTTTACAAAATGGGATATGAATATAAGCTGATTTCATATAATACCTTCTTTTTTATATAAATTAATTATTTAACTTTACTATATCTTAAATTAGATAGAACTCTATTATTGATTATTTCTTGAATTTTATCTAAATCATTTGATGTAATACCAAGTAGATTTTTTTCTTCCTCTGTTAGTCTCTTTACTCTTTTTGTGAAATCATAATATATAGTCCAGTAACTTTCATCTAAAAGTTCTGCTATTTCTTCAAGAGTATGTCCTTGTAATAGTAAATTGATACAGGATTTTACTCTTAATTCTATTTTTTTATCATTTTTAATATTTTTTGGGGTGTGGTTATCTATTACTTCTCGTAATTCATTATACTTAGTTATGTTTATATCTTTCATTCTTTCTATATAATCAGATATGGTTGCAATACTTATATTAATTCTTTGCTCTGAAAGATATTTAGCACAAGCTCTAATAGACATGCCACTAACAATACATTCATACACCAATAATATTCTTTTTTCTCTTTCTTCGTCAGTATATTTTTTTGCCATTTATTTCTCCTTTGTGGAAAGAATTGATAAAAATGCTTCTTGTGGAACTTCTACACTTCCTATTTGTTTCATTCTCTTTTTTCCTTCCTTTTGCTTTTCTAATAATTTTTTCTTTCTTGTTATGTCTCCTCCATAACATTTTGCTAGAACATCTTTCCTTAATGCTTTAACTGTTTCTCTTGCTATAACATGATTTCCGATTGAGGCTTGTATAGGTACTTCAAATAATTGCCTTGGTATTATTTCTTTTAATTTTTCACATACTATTCTTCCTCTTTGATAGGCAAAATCTTTATGTACTATGATGCTTAAAGCATCCACTATTTCTCCATTTAGTAAAATATCCATTTTTACTAAATTACTTTCTTTGTAGCCAATTACTTCATAATCAAATGATGCATATCCTTTTGTTGAACTTTTTAATCTATCAAAAAAGTCATATACAATTTCTGATAATGGTAATTCATATATAATCGTTACTCTTTCTTCGTCTAAATAATCCATCGATAAAAATGTTCCTCTTTTATCTTGACAAAGTTCCATTAATGGACCAATATAACTTGTTGGAGTAAAAATACTGCATTTTACGTATGGTTCTTTTGTTTTTGCTATTTTCTCTTTTGATGGCATTTTGGTTGGACTATCTACTAGAATTTTACTATTATCAGTTAGGATAACTTCATATACTACTGATGGGGATGTTGCGATTAAATTAATACCAAATTCTCTTTCTATTCTTTCCTCAATAATTTCCATATGTAATAGTCCTAGAAATCCACATCTGAAACCAAATCCCAAGGCTTTAGATGTTTCCGGTTCAAAGGATAATGCTGCATCATTTAATTTTAATTTATTTAATGCTTCTCTTAAATCCTCAAACTTATTTGCCTCAATTGGATATAGTCCACAATAAACGGTTGGTTTCATAGGCTTATAACCAGGTAGTCTGTCTTCAGCAGGATTGTTTTCTAGGGTTATTGTATCTCCTACATGTACATCACTAATACTTTTTATGGATGCATACAAATATCCAACTTCTCCAGTTTTTAATTCTGATACTTCTTTTTCTTTCGGAGTATTTATGGATAATCCTACTACTTCATAGGTGGCACCAGACTCCATCATTTTTATAGTATCTTTAACATGTAGAGTACCATCTACAACACGAATACTTATTATTACTCCTCGATATGAGTCAAATAAACTATCAAATATCAAGGCTTTTAGTTTTGATTTGTTTTCTCCTTTTGGAGAAGGAATAACTTCAATTATTTTTTCTAATAACTCATCTATTCCTTGGCCGGTTTTAGCACTTGTTAGGACAATATCTTTTTTATCAAAACCGATATTTTCTAATTCTTTTATTACTTTTTCTGGATCTGCACTTGGTAGGTCAATTTTATTGATGACTGGAATAATTGTTAAATTATTGTCAAGAGCAAGATATAAATTGGCTAATGTTTGAGCTTCCACTCCTTGGGAGGCATCAACAACCAAAATTGCACCTTCACAAGCTGCTAATGAGCGAGATACTTCATAAGAAAAATCTACATGTCCGGGGGTATCAATAAGATTTAAAAGATATTTTGTATTATTTTTTTCATATGAGAGACTAACTGCATTTAGTTTAATTGTTATTCCTCTTTCTCTTTCTAAATCCATTGAATCTAGCATTTGTTCTTTTAATTCCCTTTTTTCAATAGAATTGGTTTTTTCAAGTATTCTATCTGCTAATGTACTTTTTCCATGATCTATATGAGCTATAATACAAAAGTTTCTTATATTTTCTTGTTTCATATATCATCCCTCGCTTTTTTTACTATATCATAAATTGTTTATATTATCAAAAAAATCATTAAAAAAGAGTAAGAATGTTCTTACCCTTATCCATTTATAACACTATTATCAAAATATAACATGTTACCGTTTAATTTAAATGTATATGTTATAGTTGAACATTTTTCACTATAGTCTTTTATATCAATAGGATGTGATTCTAATAATTCTTCTGTTTGATTTGGTTTTGTTTCAATTAACTCTGTATGTGCATAATCTTTATAAATATTAATAGTTGATGTATCATCTCCATTGTCTTCTATGCTGGTATATATGATGTTTTCCGTTAGTACATAAGATCCATCTGGTTCTTTTGTTGCTTTTACTAATTCTGTGTAATATGGTTGAACATAATCATCGTCTCCCATGTCTTCCTCTTCTCCATCAAATACTGTATCAAAACCATCTTCTTCTTCATTGTACGTTAATGTGCCAACATTTTGATTATTAATTGAAAAACTAAAAGGATAAGTAATCACATTATTTGTTGTATATGTTATACTTGGTCCAAAGAAACGTTCCATATATTCTTGTACTATATTTGATGGAAGATTATAGATTTTATGTTTACTTTCATCTAATCTATCGGTCTTTTCAAAATCTTCTACTTGAGCAAATTGTAATGCAAAATAAAATTTTTCTTGATTAGTAAAAGAACTTATATTTACGTTTTTTTCTTTAATAAATTTTTCGTTTCGCTCTTCTCCTGCTCCATATGTAACATATTCGTATAGTATTTGTACATTTTCTTCTTGTAGATTTAATTCTACAGATTTTATTGGATCTGGCTTAATTTCTTTTTTTCCAAATAAAGTATTACTTACTAAAAATACAACTAATCCACAAATAATTGCTACTACGGCAATTATTATTATTGGGAGAATATTATTAGATGACTTTTTACTTACTGATTCTCCATCTTCAGTTGTTTCTTCAAATTCATCTCCTATTTTAAAGTCCATTTTTACACCTCTATTCTAAATACATTTTATCAAATGTCTGAAAAAAATAAAACACTTTTTATTATGCAGTATGTACACTACTTGTCATTCTACTTTTTGATTTTGCATATTTAATTATATCTTCTGCAGTAATTTTTATATTTTTATCTTCATCATCTTCAAAAATTTCTTCACCATATGTAAATGAAAATTGGAACATTTTTCTTGGTTCTAGCATTCTAGTCAATGATTCTATCTGTTGTTGTGATGGTGTATCAGGTAAATAGACTAAAGCCTTATCTCCTTCTGATTGAAAAATAAGTAATCCGTCTTCCGTAGCATTAATTGCAGCTTCAAATGGAGATTGTGTTGCTCCTATAATGCTACCTAATCTTCTAGATACCCTTATTGTTGCATCAACATGATGATTACGTGTTTGATCTAGATTTTCTTTTTCTTCTGTACCATCGGATGCTACAGCAATAACTCCCCTATTCCACTCATATATTAATCCTGCTTTACTAACTGGGCTCCCACTCGTGCTGGCATTATATCGTCTTCCAGCTAATTGTTGGTCGGATTGTGTGTTATCTAAATTTGCATTCTTTCCTAGACGTTTTTCAATATCCTCTACTATCATTTTTCTAGTAATACTTGGATGTCTTAAAGAGGCATAGTCTATTCCATATTTTTTTAAATCACTATAAAAATCTAACAACTCTTCTTGAGAACTCTTTTTTCCATTATTAAATAAGTCAGAAAAAGAACTATAATTTTTATAAATATTAAATTTTTTATAATTATCAATTTTTTCATTATAAAAATATTTTTTTTCATTTTTTATATCTTTAATTATATTATTATTATATTCGTCTCTCATAATTTACTCCTTACTTCTTTGGCATCATTTTTACTATACTTATGTTGTCAAAATCTATTTTGTCTATTATATCTTTCAAAGTTTTTAATTTCATACTTTTTATAATATCTATTCTATTTGGAATGATTTTTCCATATTTAATGATATCATCAAAACAATTATTTATAGTAGATGTAACTGAGTCAATCATTCTTACTTCATTTGCTATCCAGACTTTTTTTATTCTATTCATTGTTTTTTCATTTATATGAATATTTTTAAATGTATTTTTTATTTCCTCAATTAGCTTTTCTGCTTTTTCAGTTGTTGCAGTTAAATAAAATATTTTATAATTATCTACACTTTCCCATTCTGTATATATACTATTTAATAATTTTTCATTTCTTACATACTCTCTAAAATAAGAGGATGATCCAAATAATATTGTTGTTAGCATTTCTAGGTATAAATCTAATTCTAAATCTTTTTCTATAAAGTTATCTTTTGGTATTTTTAAACCATATGCTATTTTAGAAATTTCTATATTAGCGTGAATAGTAACATCTTTTTCATTTACTTTTATGGATTCTTCAACTTTGTTAATTGTAGGTAAGTCTTTTTTATTAATATAACCAATTTCATTTTTTATTATTTCAATAGCACGCTCTTTATCAAAGTTTCCTACTATTAGAACAAACATGTTATTTGGTATATAAAAATTATTATAACAATTATATAGGTCTTCTTTTGTTATTTTATTAATTTCTTCTACTGTTCCAGCTATATCTATTTTTCTTGGATGATTTACAAATATACCTTCTCTAATTTTCATATCTAGTTTAAAGTCAGGCATATCTTGATACATATTTATTTCTTCTGCGATAATTCCTTTTTCTTTTTCAACATTTTCATCTGTATAATATGGATTAGAAACAAATTTTAGTAGATAAGCTAAATTCTTTTCAAACTCTTTTGTACCATAGCAAATATACTGAGTATTATTAAATGATGTGGATGCATTAGAGTCTGTTCCACTTTTTGAAAAAAATGTAAAAGGATCCTCTCCAGACTCTTCTTCAAACATTTTATGTTCTAAGAAGTGCGCAATTCCTAATGGTGGTTTATATGTAACTTGATTTTTATCTGTAAAACTGATAACATCACTTCCATATTTTGTAGCAAATGATATAAAATAATTTTTTTTATTTTGATATGGTACCATATATATTTCTAATCCATTTTCTAAGGTTTCTTGGTAAAATTCTGTATCCAAATGATTTAAATTAATTTTCTTCATTCTTTACCCCCTCTAATAAAAATACTGTATCCATATTAATTTTCTTTAGTACTCTTGTTATGTCACTTTTTCTAATCTTTGATATTTTTTCTTTTCTTATACTAATTTCTTCTACATCAAAAATTGTTTCTGATAAAGCCTCATTTATCATAGATAATGGACTTTCTTCAATTTCTTCTAGGGATGTATCATATATTTCTTTAGCAATCTGTATGTCTTTATCTGTAAATTTACCTTTTTTTAAATCTTGTAAATTACTTGTAATCAAGTTAACAGTCTTTTCATAATTAGACTTATCTATTCCTGAGGTCACTACCATTAAATTATCTAATTTACTTACAAATGAATGTATTGTATAACAAAGAGAATTCTTTTCTCTAACATTTTGGAAGAGCTTAGAGTCTGTTCCTCCACCATATATTAAATTAGCTAATGTTAAGGCATAATCTCTTTCGAATGGTGTCAATTTCATTATTGGAAGAGCAATTGATAATTTTGATTGGGTATTAGAAATGACCTCTTTTGCAAATAGTCTTTTCTTTCTTGGCTTTTTTACTGGTAAATAATAAGATTCTTTTTCTTTTTTTATTTTTTTAAATTTATAATATTTTTTTATTACAGATACCATTTTTCGAGAGTCAAAATCTCCAACAATAAATATATCAACATAATCATTATCTATCATTTTTAAGTATGCTTCGTATAGATTTTTTTCATCTATTTTTTCTAGGTCATCTAAATATCCGAGCATTTGATATGAGACTGGACTTTCTGGATCATATTTTTCTAATAGTTTTATCATACTATAATTAGTAGTATTCTCTTTTATAGTACTTAAATTTACTACAGTATTATATTTTGCCAAATCTAATTTATCTTTTAAAAAACTTTTTTGATTAATATTAGGATGAAATAATATCTCACTTAAAAATTCTATTGCTTTTTCTAGGTTACCTTCTTCAGTATATTTGTCATTTAATACTTGTAAATTAAAACTCGTAAATATGTAATTTCCTAATCTTTGATTTCCAGTAGATATCGAAGCTGAATATAATTCTTCTGCTTCGATTGTCATGCTTCTTTTACTTTCATATTTCTTTGATGACTGAAGGAGTATATCAGAAAGGAGTATTCTTTTTGTAATTTCTTCTTTGGTTATTGGGGTATGAAACAATACCTTCATTGTAACGGTTTTAAACTTATTTGTTCGAATTAAATGGAGTCTAAATGACCCCAAATCTTTTTTTGTATAGTTCACTTTTACCACCTCTTCTTTAGTATGTCCTTATTTTTGATTTATATAATAGATTCTAGTGCAATTTCAATCATATCGTTTAATGATTTTTCTCTATCTTCACTTGATAAACTTCTTTTGTCATAAACGGAATCTACTACTGTCATCAAACATGAGGCCTCTTTTCCAAGTTTTTTCGCTATGTAGAAAAGTCCAAAAGCTTCCATTTCTACTGATAAGAAATTCATATCTGGATAATTTTCTCTAAACTTATCTTTATCATCACAGTATAAGTCAAATACATCACTTGTTATTGTTTTACCTATTTTCAAATCTTTCTGATGAATTTTTGCTTGATTTATTATTTTCCTATTTAAATCATCTGAAGATTGAATGAAATCTACATCTACTCCATCTAGTAAAACATCAAAATAACTTTTACAGTAAGCTCCTGATGATAATATTACATCTAATAATTTAATATCTTTATGAAATGAACCACAGGTCCCAATACGAATAATTTTTTCTACATTATAAAATTTATATAATTCATAAGAATATATTCCTATACTTGGAATTCCCATTCCTGATGCAAATACTGTAACTTTTTTTCCTTTATAAGAACCTGTATAGCCATACATATTTCTTACTGTATTAATAAGTTTTGCATCTTCTAAAAAATTTTCTGCAATATATTTTGCTCTTAATGGATCTCCAGGCATTAATACTACTGGGGAAATATCTTCTAGTTTACTTTCAATATGTGGCGTTGCCATAATCATACCTTCTTTCTAATTTATTATATCAATTAAATTTTTTTGTTGCAACTAATAAAATATAATAATAAAAATAGAACAGTATTCTAACTTTGTTCTATTTCTTTTAAATACTCATCAAGTAATTCTTTTGTTATATTAAGTGACTTGATAATAATATCTTTTGATACACCATTTTTATATAAATTAATTGAATTTTCTTTAATATTTTCTTTTATTCCTTCTTTTATCCCCTCTTCTCTGCCATCTCTCAAACCTTCTTCTTTCCAATATTCTC
>CAMOWA010000025.1 GCA_946628005.1 uncultured Caryophanales bacterium | reverse complement strand
AGACATTAAATAATGGAATAGTAGTACTTATTATTTCTATGATGATAGTAATTGGAAGTAGTGTACTAATTATTAAGAGAAGAAATGTAAAGGTATAGAGAAATCTGTATCTTTTTCTTATAAAAAAGTTGTATATTATATACATCTTATAATAAAGTTATCTATTATTAATTAATAATTATTTAATTGTTTTTTATTATGATATATTGTATACTATATAGTAGGTGAACATATATGAATAGAGTATATAAAATATTATTAATTATTATGTGTATTTTTTTTCTTTCTTTTATGGTAAATGCTGAAGAATGTAATATAAATAGTATTGAGATAAACTCTATATCTGTAAAAGAAAAAAGTGAATACGTGGAAGAATTAAGTGAAGCTTCTTTTAAAGGCGATAAGATATATTTAAATTTAAAAATGTTTGATGTAGGAGATTATATAGAATATACTTTAAAAGTAAAGAATGAGTCTAATGATGACTTTTACTTTGATGAGAATTCTTTAAATATAAATTCTAATTACTTTGATTATTCACTAACTTATAAAGATAATTCTAATAAGATAGAATCTGGTACTCTAAAGACTATTTATTTAAAAGTACAATATAAAAAAGAGGTAGATAAAGAAAAATTCTTTAGTGGAAAATATGTAGATAAGAATAATGTATTATTAGATATATCTACAAAGAATCCAATTATAACTAATCCATTAACTAAGAATAATAAATTATTCTTATCTTTAGTATTATTTGTAATAGGATTTACTATTATATATTTTAAAAATAATAAAATAAAATTAAATATATTTATAATTTTTATTTTATCTGTATTTATACCAATAAATGTTTATTCATTATGTGAATGTAAATTAAATATCGATTCTAATATAACTATCGGTAAGGTTAAACCTAATCCGTGTACTTATGATGGAAATCTTATTCAAGGGGCAGAATATGTAAATGGACAATATACTTATACTTATAAACCAATAAAAAATAGTTCTTGTACTTTAAATTGGAATGGAAATAGTTGGGTGATGGAATGTAATAAAGAATATCATGATTTTGGATGGGGAGTAGAACTAACAGATAAAGAATCTACTGATGCAGTAACAACTAAATTATGTACCTCTATTAATGATGAGCCAATTATATCAATGAGATATATGTTTCAAAATTCTAAAGCTTCATCTATAGATTTAAGCAGTTTTGATACTAGTAATGTTGTTGATATGTATGAAATGTTTATGTTTAATCACAATGGTGCTAATAATTTTAGAAAATTAGATTTTTCAACATTTGATACTTCAAAAGTAATAAACATGGCCTATATGTTTCAATATATTATATTAGATGACATTGATTTAAGCTTTTTAGATACTTCTAATGTAGAAACAATTGAAGGTATGTTTCAACATTCTATAATTAATAAAATTAATATGGAAAATTTAAATTTAAGTAAGTTGAAAACAATGAATAGTAGTTTTGAATATAGTATTAGTGATTTTGTAAACTTGAATAATATTAAAATTGATAATTTAGAAAATATGAATTTTGTATTCTGTGATTCAAATATTAAAAAAATAGTTATCAATAGTGTTAGTGAAATTAATTTAAATGAACTAAACTATACATTTAAAGGCCTTAATAGTGAAGATGTATTGATTGGTGGAATTGCTGCTGAAAATTTAAAACTTTCTTTTCCTTACTCAAAAATAAATAAATTGAATTTGAAAAAAATAGATTTTAGAAAAGTTAAAAATGCGGATCAGATGTTTCTTTTGGCAGAAATAGGAGAATCTTATTTTCCAGATAAATTTTCTTTTGCTGAAAATGCAAATCTTTCATATATGTTTGAAAGAGCAAAAATTAATATATTGGATTTACAAGGAATGAATACATCAAATGTATTAAGTATGAAATATTTTTTTTCTGGGAGTACAATGGAAGAATTAATACTACCAAAATCCTTTTCATTTAATGATGGAGCTGATATAAATTCTATGTTTTATATGGCCAATATACCAACTATAGATATAAGTGGAATGGATACTTCGAATGTAAGTAATATGTCAAGTTTATTTTATGATAGTAAAGTTGAGGAGATTAAATTACCAAAAAAATTTAGTTTTGATTCTATAATGGATAAGAGTGGAATGTATAATCTATTTTCTGGAATACCAGCTAAAATGATAGATTTAACTTCTATCGATATTGAAGATAAAATGATTGGATCGGCAATCCTTTATAAAACAAATTTTGATATAATTTATGTAAAATCAGAAGAAGATGCTGAGTGGTTTAGAGAAAATGGTGATTATGTTCCTAATAATTTTAATTATGTTATTAAATAGATTAATTATATTAGAAAGAAAAGGTGTTTTTATTGAAAAATAATAGATTTTGTTTGTTGATATTATTATTTTTATTTATACCATTTATTGTTAAAGCTGAAGAGTGTTCTTTAGACAATATTTCTATTGAGCAAGTAGAGATAATAAATAAATCTGATGGATTAGTTCAAAAATCTAATCCTATTATTGATAAAAATAGATTATTATTTGATATAAAATTAGAGAAGATTGGTAGTATTATTGAATATAAATTGATAATAAAAAACAATACAGATAATGATTATAAATTAGAAACTAATTATAGTAATGAATATTTTGATTATATGATTAGTACGAAAGATTATTCAAATATAATAAAAAGGAATGAAACAAATGAAGTATTATTAAGAGTATCTTATGTAAAAAATGTTCCTTTGGATTTACTGAATGATAATGATATATATGATTCTCATATTCAATTATTAGTTACTGAACCTAATGATAAAATTACTAATCCATCTACTGGAAGAATAAGCATATTCATTTTATTATTATTTGTTTTATTATTATTTATAATAGTATTATTATTTAAAAGAGGTCATAACTATAGTTTGTTAGTATTCTTAATAACATTATTTGCTTTTACTTCTATTAGTGTTTATGCAATGTGTAACTTTAGTATAGATATTGATATAAAAGTAGAGATACCATCTACAGGGGATAAGTATATTTATACTATAAATAAATATGATGAGAGTATAGGTCCTTCTTCTTATGTATGGTTAGATAGAAATATATCAGATCAAATAATTAAATATAATTCAGGATTGGAAACTAATAAAAATATTTATTTAAAACATAAGTTGGTAGATAATAAGGTTGTTGATAGTTATGTAGAATTTACTGTTACCGAGGATATGGAAAATAATAATCCTGGTATGAAAAGAGGAATTTATTCTTTGAGAGGTTCAGTAGGTAACTTATTAGTAGATAATTATGTTAATCCATATTATAATGATAACTTAGATGTTTTAAGATTAGCGTTTGGTAATGATTTAAGTTATTGTACTGATGAAGGAACTTATTATGTATGTAATATTTCAGGATTAAATGTTTATGTTGATTCAAATGGTTGTGTTGGAGCAAACGATGGTTCATGGTATTGTGATTTTTATTATGATGGTAATTCTGCCTGTTTTGAGTAATTAAAAGAAGAGCTAAGCTCTTCTTTATTGTTTTAGATATTTATTTATACAAGTTTTTATATTACCATCATATATTATTTTACCTTTATCTAGTAATAATCCTCTTGTACAAAATTCTTCTGCTATTTCAGGGGAATGAGTTACTAATATGAAGGTTACATTTTCATCATTTTTTATTTCTTTAATTTTATTAAAACATTTTTGCTTAAAATTATAGTCCCCAACACTAAATACTTCATCTACTGCTAGTATATCTGGTTTGATATGAACACTTATTGCAAATCCTAGTCTTGCTCTCATACCACTAGAATATGTTCTTACTGGTTCATCAATATATTCTCCAATATCTGCAAATTTTATTATACTATCTATTATTTTTTCTATTTCTTCTTTTGTTAAATCTAGTATTTGACATTTTAAATAAATATTTTCTCTACCAGTAAAATCTGTTTCAAATCCAGCATTTAATTCTAATATAGAACTTATTTTTCCTTTTGTTATAATTTCTCCACTAGTTGGATAAGATATACCAGATAATAATTTAATTATAGTAGATTTCCCCATACCATTTTTTCCTAGTATAGCGACACTTTCTCCTTTTGATATTTGAAAAGAAATATTTTCTAGTACTATTTTTTGTTTTGTACTTTTTTTATTTAATAGTAAATTAAATATTCCTTTTTTAGAATACTGAGTTAGATTATATTTTTTTGTAACATTTTTAAATTCAATAGTTATATCTTTTTTCATATTGATCTCCTATAATAAATCTGGTATTTCTTTTTTTAGTTTGTTATAAGTTTTAATACTTAAAAATATTATAATAGTTAATTCTATTAAAAATACTATTCCTTGTATTGGTTCATTCCATATCCATATATGTTTAATAAAACAATTTCTATATCCATTTACTATAAATGTTACTGGATTTAGATAAAATAAATATTTTAACCAAGGTATGTTTATAGATTCTATATCATAAATAATTCCTGATAACCAGAATATTGCGGTTGTAAAGGATTTTATGAAACTAGCAAAGTCTTTACTTACTGCAGATAATGATGATAATAATAAATTTAAAAAATTAAAAAATAAAAACATTAATATTACATAAACTGGTAATTGTATTATGTATAGTGTAAAACTATTATTACTTATAATAAAACATAAAAATGTAATAATTAATAAGATTAAATGTATATAGAAGGAAGATATTGTTGTATAGGTAGGTATTATAGATACATTAAATTTTATTTTTGTTACTAAATAGTGATATTTTCTAATACATTCTATTCCATCTTGAATGATATCTCTTATAAAGAACCATGGAACTATTCCAGATATTAACCATAAAAAATAGGGGTAACCGAATATATTTTTTGATACTTTTAATCCGATTATAAATGTAAAATAATATACAAATATAGCGAATGCTGGTTTAAATATAGCCCAAAACCACCCTAGAGTTGCACTTCTATAGGTTTTTATTAAGTCTATTTTTGCTAAAAAGAGTATTTTTTTTCTATTTGTTATTTGTTCTTTTATATAGTTTTTCATAGTATCACCATGAAATTATTATACTTTGTATTATTTTTGTAGTCAATTTTGATTTTCAAATGAATTGTTTTGTTGTATAATAATTGATATATTTGGGGGATTTTATGAATGATGTATCTATTAGAATTAGAAATGCAAGAAAAAAGAGGAAACTTACTCAAGAAGAATTAGGAGAATTACTGTTTGTTTCTGATAAAACTATTTCAAGTTGGGAGAGTGGGCGAACCATTCCAGATATTGAATCTATTAATAAAATCAGTAAAGTTCTTGATATTTCTTTTTTATCTTTACTATATGGAGATATTAATCTTAATAATATTGAAATTGAAGTAAAATTTAAAGTTAGTAAGCTTGAATACAATCAATTATTACATTTTATAGATAAAGAATCTGTTAAAATTTCTGAGGAAATTCAAAATGATTATTATTATGTTTCTGATTATTTTCATGAAAAAGAATGGATAAGAATTAGAAATACAAATTATAAAAATATTATGACATATAAGAGATGGTATCAAAATAAGTATTGTGATGAATATGAGGTTTATGTTGATAATGTAGATAATTTACAAAAAATATTAAATGTTTTAGGAGCAAAATTACTTGTTTCTGTGAAAAAGGATAGGATTAAATATTTATATAAAAATCAATACTTGGTTTTATTCGATAATGTTTATAATTTGGGACCTTTTGTTGAAATTGAAATATTAAATCCTGATATTTCAAATCCTCTTTTGGAATATGATAAGTTAATTGAAATTGCTAAAGAACTAAATATTAATATTAATAATTTATCTGATAAAAGATATCCGGAATATTTTTTATAATTTTAATTCTACATATTGTAGAGTTTTTTATTTGTTTATAATGCTATATTATTGATGTACGGCGTACTAGTTGTTATAGAAGGAAAATATTGAGTGAAAATAACTTATGTAACGTTATTGCAGAGATAAAAAATTATTATGATAGTTTGATTTACGAAAAAGATAGATTATTAGAAGAAAAAAGAAAGGTAGTTTTACAAGTAGAAAATCAGTATCAAGATACTATAAATATACTTGATTCTAGGCAAGCTGATTTAGATAAGATTATAGAAAAGTATAATAATATTTTAGAAGTATATTCTACTTTTGATATTGATTCTATTGGGAAAGCAATTGCGTTTATAGTTAGTTCTATTGAAAAAGAAGAATATATATTTCAAAGAGCAATTCATGATACTTTTTTGTGGCATTCTTATGTTAATGATGGTGGGTATGAAAGAAATAATAATAAGATTTGTATTGTTATAGAAAAAGCATTAAAAAGAGATATTTATACTGATAAAAACTTAATGAATAATTGTATAAAAAAATTAATTAAAGAAGAAAAAGTAATTCTTTTGGATGAGTCATCATATACTCGTTATGATAATTATAAAGTTACTTTTTATAATAGTATAACTAGTATTAATAAAAATATTGATTTATGTAGTTTTCCTTATATTAAAGATTTTATTGATTATGTAGTTCAATATAGATTTGATAATAATCTTATTAATATAGATTTTCAGGAATTGAATTATTTAAGTTATGATTTTATTAATAATAAAATGGGTAAGAAGAAAAAACGAAATAAAGACTAATTTGATGAATTGAGTATTATAATTAGTCTTTTTTTTTATATGTGTAAATATTATTTTTAAATATCTTAATATTTTGTATCTTAGTTGTATTTTTATACTTTTAATGATAAAATCAATTTATAATTTAGATATTGTGAGGTATGTTTATGAAAACGAATAAATCATCTTTTCCTTGGTGGATTTTTATTATTGTAGGTGGATTTTTTTTGATGAACCATCTTTCTAATACTCCTGATAATTCTTATCACTATTCTGATAAAGTTTTTTCATTAATATCTAGTGTAGAAAATGAGTGGTATGATAAAGAACTAAAAGATTTTGCTAAGAAAAATGGTTTTGAGCTTACTATTGAATATGATGATACTTTAAAAATTACTAGGCGATTAAATAGTGGAGAACAGTTTGATGCAGTTTGGCTTTCTAATTCGATATGGATGTATACTTTAGATAGTTCAAAAGTAAGAGTTAGTAATACAAAATCTACTAGTATTAATCCAGTTGTTTTTGGTGTGAAGAAGAGTAAGGCTGAAGAGTTGGGTTTTATAGATAAAGAAATTTATACTCAAGATATTGTAGATGCAGTATCTTCTGGAAAACTTAAGTTTAATATGTCTAATCCAATAACTACAGATAGTGGGGCTAGTGCTTATCTTGGGATTCTTACTACGTTAGCCGGAAGTCCTGAAGTGTTAACTAGTAGTATGTTAGATAATCAAGAGTTAAAAGATAAGTTAAAGACATTTTTTTCTGGTATTGAACGATCATCTGGAGATGATCAATATTTAGAAGATATGTTTATAAATGGGGATTTTGAAGCAGTATTTACTTATGAGTCTTCTATTATTTCTATTAATCAATCTTTAAGTCATAAAAATTTAGAGCCTTTATATGCTTTGTATCCTAAAGATGGTGTTTCTATATCAGATAGTCCAATTGGTTATATTGACCAGAAAAATGAAAAGAAAAAAGAGGAATATGAAAAACTTGTTGAATATTTGTTAAGCAAAGAGGGACAAGACCTTTTATCTGACAGTGGTAGAAGAACTTGGTTTGGTGGAATTAATAATAAAGCAGATACTAAGGTTTTTAATCCTAAATGGGGAATTAATACTACAACTTATATTTCTCCAATTAAGTTTCCTGCTACTGCAGTTATACAAAAAGCATTAAGCTTATATCAGACTGCTTTAAGAAAACCAGTACACGTTGTTTTTTGTCTTGATTATTCTGGTAGTATGTCGTCTGGCTCTCGATATAATGATTTGATTGATTCTATGGATTATATTTTGTCAGATCGTGCTTCTGCTGATTTACTACAGTTTACTGATGATGATTTAGTTGATGTTATTCCATTTTCTTATGCTGCTGATGAGGTTTGGAATTCCGCTAATAATTTAGAAAGAGAAAATGTTCTTTCTAAAATAAAAAATAGAAATCCAGGTGGTGGAACGGCTCTTTATCCGTCTGTTGTTGAAGCGTTGAAATTATTAAATAAAGAAGATTCTTCTAAATACCATACTTCTGTTATTGTTATGACTGATGGTGAGGGAAATATTGGTTCTTTTGAAGAATTGAAAAAATATTATAAAGAGTCTAAAAGTATTCCTGTTTATTCTATACAATTTGGGGATGCTAGTATTGAACAGTTAAATCGGATTTCTGATTTGACAAATGGAAAAGTATTTGATGGAACGACTAATTTAATTGATGCTTTTATGGAAGTTAGAGGTTATAATTAGTATGAAAAATAAAGAAATAATATCAGCTGCTATTGGAGGAATGTTTTTTGCAGTTCCTTATTTAGCACTTTCCCTTCCAATTTTGCCTTCCGTTTTAATTGGGGCTTGTGCTTTTGGTGCAGGGGAGCTCGTTTTTGGAGATAAAAAGTTAACTTTGAAAGATACAAATCGTAGTTTATATGATATATTAGAATTAGCGAAACGACAAAATAAGCATATTTTAGATATGATTTCCTTAATAGAAGATGAAAGTATTCAAAAAGAGTTAAATGAAATTCATGAATCTGTTTCCAAGATAATTAACACTATATCAAAAAATCCTGAAAAAAGTCGTCAGGCAAATAATTTTTTTGATTATTATTTACCTATAACTATTAAATTAGTTGATCGATATGATGAAATAGAAAATCAAAAACTAACTTCAAAAGATAGTAAAACTTTTTTTCAATCAACCAACAAGATGATTCGTGAAATAAATAAAGCATATAAAAGCATTTTATCTAGTCTTTATCAAAGTGAACTGGTTGATATGGATGCAGAAATGAAAGTATTTGATTCTTTATTAAAAGCAGATGGTTATCGTGATGCTGATTTATTGAATAATAAGGAGGAAGAAAAAGATGAATAAGAAACAAATTATTGGTATTATTATATTTGTAGTACTTGTTTTATCTATTATTGGTATTAAGGCTTTTACTAGTAAAAATGGTGGAGAGTCTCTAACTGGACTTACCACTATTTATGTTGCGACTGGTGGAGGGAAAGAGGATTTTTTAGCGGATAAAGATGTTCTTAAGATATTACGTAAAAAATATAAATTAAATGTTGTTTTTGATAATTGGAGTAATGGTAAAACAGTACAGATTCCTCTTATTCGTGAATCTGTTGGTTTAGGAAATGATACTATTTCTTCCAAAATTTCAGGAGGAGATAATTCTTATACAATCCATTCTGATGGTGTTTCAACTTATGATGCTTTATTTACTTCTGACCAGAGATTTTATGATTATTACAAGCTATGGCCTGATAAGGGAAAAAATGAAGCAGATCGTTATAATGTAAAAGGTGGAAGCTTAACTCTTAATACTCCTATTGTTATATATAGTTGGGGAAAAATAGTTGATGCGTTAAAAAATGAAGGAATTGTTACTGAGACAGATGGTGTTTATTATATTAGTGATATGAATAAGTTAATGAACTACATATTAGAAGGGAAAAAATGGTCTGATATTGGGCTTAATGAATTATATGGAAAAATTAATATAGCATCTACTGATCCGGTTACTTCTTCTCCTGGAGCTACTTATTATGGACTTTTATTATCAACTCTTAGTGAAGGATTAGTTACGGATGAAAATATTAATGATAATTTACCTAAATTAAAACAATTTTATATTAAGAGTGGTTATATGAATAATACTCCTGCTGATTTATTTGAAAGATATTTAAAAACTGGTATGGGTGGACAACCAATGATTGTTGATTATGAGAAAAGTATTATTGATTTTGCAAATTCTAATAAAGCTGGATTTGAACAAGTAAAAAATGATATTCGATTATTATATCCATCTCCAACTATTTGGAATTCTCATTGTTATGCTTATTTTACTGATAAAGGGAAAAAATTATATGATGCTTTTGATGATAAAGATATTCAACAAATTGCATGGGAAAAGTATGGATTCCGTACTGGTATAACTGGGGGGTCTTATGATGTATCTTCTATTGGAATAGGAGTACCTCAAACTATTACTAGTACTGTTTCTAGTTTAAAAATGGATACTTATAATCAATTAATAGATTATTTAGGAAAAGGAGAGTAGTAAAATGAATGGAATTGAATTGAAGTTAGAACCTAGTGATAATGTAAAAGTTGATAAATTGGTTCAAGAAGGAGAAAAGGTAACGGATGAGAAGATTGAAGAGTCTCTAAATTATGATTTACTTAGTGATGAAGAAAAGAAAGCAATTGATGAGTTTGTTGAAAAGATAGATGTTTTTGATTCTACTCAGGTTTTACAATTTGGTGCTTCTTCTCAAGCTAAAATTTCAGAGTTTTCAGATTCTGTATTAGAAGATGTTCGTACTAAAAATACTGGCGCAGTAGGAGATTTACTTGCTAATTTAGTTGCTGAGATTAAATCTTTTGATGGTGATGTAGGTAAAGAACCTAAAGGTTTAGGCAAGCTATTTACAAATGCTAAAAAGGAAATTGACAAGATTTTAGCAAAATATACTAAAATAGAAAAGAATATAGATGTAATTGAAAAAGATTTAGAAAAAGATAAGATATTAATGTTAAAAGATATTGCCTTATTTGATACTATGTATGAGAAGAATCTTACATATTTTAAAGAAATATCTTTATATATTATTGCTGGGGAAAAGAAACTTGAAGAGTTAAGAGAAAAAGTACTTCCAGAACTTAAGAAAAAAGCAGAAGAAAGCGGAGAACAAATAGATGTTCAAAAGGTTAATGATATGGAAAATACCATTAATCGTTTTGAAAAGAAAATATATGATTTAAAAACTACACGTATTATCTCTATTCAAATGGCTCCACAAATTCGTCTTCTTCAAAATAATGAAGCAGAGCTTGTTGAAAAAATTCAAAGTTCTATTACTAATACTATTCCTTTATGGAAAAATCAAATGGTTCTTGCTTTAGGTATTTCCAATGCAAAAAGTGCTTTGAAAAATCAACAGGCTGTATCTAATTTAACAAATGAAATGTTAAAGAAAAATAGTGAGACATTAAAACAAGGGTCTATTGATATTGCTAAAGAATCTGAAAGAGCTATTATTGATATCGAGACATTAAAGAAAACAAATGCAGATATTATCGAGACATTAGATAGTGTTATTGAGATACATAAAAATGGTCGTATTCAAAGACAACAGGCTGAAGAAGAGTTAAAAGAAATCGAAAAAGAATTAAAGAAGAAAATGTTAGAAATAAATGTTGAAAAATAAGAGGCCGTTTATACGACTTCTTTTTGGAGGATTTTATGAATAAAGATTATTTAAGTGATGTATATAGAGATTTTTTTAATTCTCCCATTATAGAAAAAGACTTTACTGAGGATGTAGAAAAATCATCTACTATTGAATTTAATTTAAATAAAATTGATGATTTGATGTTAGATGATGATTCTTTAGAGTTATTAAAAAAAGTAATCTATTATATGAAAGATTATAATAAAGATAAAGAATATATTGATTTTCATTTCGTTATAGAAGGAGATAATAAAGAAATTATTTCTTCTTTTGAAAACATAATAGAAGAGGTCATTAAAGATACTCATTATGTTTCAAATGGAAAGAGTACCTTATCATTTTATGAAGTGGATACTACTGATAAGATAAAAGATGTTTTTAAAAATTCATTTATTGTTATTAGAGATATTAATGGATTATCTTTAAAAGATGAAAATTATAAAAAAACTTTTTTTCATTATTTAGAAGAAAATTTACATCATAAGATAATATTATTAGAAGGAATCACTTCTGATATTAAGTATTTTTTTGAATTTGATAATAGTTTAAGAGAAAGAGCTTTTCCTTTTACTTTTTCTTGTAAAAAATTAGATGTAAATGATGTTTATTTAGATATTTTAAATAGAGTGAAATGTAGTAGAGAAGATTCTTTTTCAATAGAAATACTTGATTATATTACAAAAACATATGAAAAATCTAGAATGGATTATCCTAGTTATCGAGATGCTTTATGTAGAGAGATAGAATTTCATCATAGAGTTCCTTTATTAAAAAGTGAGAAAAGTCTTGATGAAATATTTAAGGAATTAAATGAGTTAGTTGGATTAGATAAAATTAAAAAAACGTTACATGAGTTAGTAGATTATATGACACTATCTTCTAAGACTGATTCTTTAAATTTAAAAAATATAAATTTACATATGGTATTTTTAGGAAATCCAGGAACTGGTAAAACTACTGTTGCTAGAATAGTTGCAGATATTTTATATCAATTAAAATATATAAGAGAAAATAAGCTTATAGAAGTTACTTCTAAAGATTTAGTTGCTGAATACGTAGGACAAACTGCTCCAAAAACAATGGGAGTTATTGAAAGAAGTTTAGGCGGAGTACTATTTATAGATGAAGCTTATTCTTTAGCTAGTAAAGGAAATCAAAATTCGTATAATGCGGAAGCAATAGCAACGTTAATTAAAGCAATGGAAGATTATCGTGATGATTTAGTTGTTATATTTGCAGGATATACAAAAGAGATGCAAACTTTTTTAGATTCTAATTCAGGTATTGTTTCTCGTATTGGTTATACTTTAGAATTTGATGATTATACTGAAGATGAATTAGTTGAAATTTTTAAAGGAATGGCTTTTAAAGCAGGATTTAATATAGAAGAAGAAGCTTATTTACGTTTGAGAGAAATTATACGTAAAAATAAAGATACTAAGAATTTTGGTAATGCGAGATTTATTCGAAATGTATTTGAGAAAACTATTATTAAGCATGCCTCTAATACTAGGGATAAAAAACGTAAAGATATTTTAATTACTATTAAAAAGGAAGATATTTCTTATGAATGATAAGAAATATTTTTTAGAATAGGCATTATTTAAAGATTGGATGATAATATGACTAAATTAGAAAAATTAATATGGAGTAAAATAATATTTTATAAAAATCCTAAAAGGAATTGTTTTAAATACTTTGATAAATTAGAAGTAATTCCATCTAGTGATAGATTTAAAAGTGGAAAATTATTGAAACTTGATAAGAGTAAAAAAGAAGTAATATATGATTCTTTTTCTGAGAAAAAGGTATTAAAAGATTTAGATAGTTGTAAGTTTGTTAAAGAAATTAAAACACAATCTTTAATAATAAATTATATTCCTATGTTAAAAGTTAGAAAATATTATCCTGATATACAAATAATTTTAAATGATGGAGTAGTTGCTATTATTGAAGTAAAAACATTTAGAGAAATGGTTAATAAGAAGAATATATTAAAACATGAAGCTTTAGAAAAATATTGTAAAAAACATCGATTTGGTTTAGCTATAATAGATTCTGATTATTATTCTTTTGAGGATTTAAAAAATGAGAAGGTTCCTATTTTAATACAAAATAAATTTATTAGATTTGTAAAAGATAATAAAGAAATTAGTTTTGATGAGTGTGATAATTTTAAGAAAAAATATAATTTAACTGATTATCAATTATGTTATATTATTTGGAATAATCGTAAAAAACATTTAGTTTATAATCAACATTTAATTAAATATATTTAAAGTATTATTAATTAATTGTGTTTATAGACTTTTTAATCTATTTTTGATACAATGATATCGTATAATAAGGAGGATATAAAAATGATGAAGATAATGGATGGAAATGAAGCTTGTGCCTATGTTTCTTATAATTTTACAGAAGTAGCTGGTATCTATCCTATTACTCCTGCTAGTCCTATGGCTGAACTTACTGATAAGTGGAGTAGTGAGGGGAAGAAAAACTTTTTTGGAACGACTGTAAATGTTGTTGAAATGGAGTCTGAAGCAGGAGCTGCTGGAATGGTTCATGGATCTTTACAAGCTGGGTGTTTAACAACAACTTATACGGCTAGTCAAGGTTTATTATTAATGATTCCAAATATGTATAAAATTGCTGGAGAACAATTACCTTGTGTTATTAATGTTGCTGCTCGTTCATTAGCAACTCATGCACTTTCTATTTTTGGTGATCATCAGGATGTATATGCAACAAGAGGAACAGGTTTTGCTATTTTAGCGTCAAGTTCTGTTCAACAAGTAATGGATTTAACGGGTGTAGCTCATTTGGCTGCTATTAAAGGAAAAGTTCCTTTCTTAAACTTTTTTGATGGATTCCGTACTAGTCATGAATTACAAAAAGTAGATGTTATTGATACAGATAAATTAAAATCATTAGTTGATTTTAAAAAAATTAATGAGTTTCGTAGTCATGCTATGAATCCTAGTCATCCTAGTATACGTGGGACGGCACAAAATGAAGATGTTTATTTTCAAGCAACTGAGTCAAGAAATGAATATTATGATAAAATTCCTGATATTGTAAATGATTATATGATGGAAATTAATAAAATTACTGGTAGAAATTATAAACCATTTCAATATTATGGTAGTCCTACTGCTACTAAAATTATTGTTGCAATGGGCTCTTGTTGTGATACCATTCGTGAGACTGTTGATTATTTGGTTAATGAAAAGAATGAAGCAGTTGGATTATTAGAAGTGCATTTATATCGACCATTTAGTGCTAAATACTTTTTAAGTGAACTTCCTAAGACTGTTAAAAAAATTGCTGTTCTTGATCGTACTAAGGAAGCTGGTGCAAGTGGAGAACCATTATATTTAGATGTAGTTCAAACTATTAAAAATGCTGATTGTAGAGTAAATGTTTATGGTGGACGCTATGGATTATCTAGTAAAAATACTACTCCTGCTATGATTAAAGGAGTTTATGACTTTTTAGATACTCGTGATGTTCATACTAATTTTACAGTAGGTATTTTAGATGATGTAACTAACTTAAGTATATCTTATGATAATCGGTTTATGTTACCAAGTGCTAATGCTGAGTTTTTGATTTATGGTTATGGTAGTGATGGAATGGTATCTGCTTCAAAAGATTTGATGAAGATTACTGGTTCTTATACAAATGCTTTTGTACAAGGTTATTTCCAATATGATTCAAAAAAGAGTGGTGGAGTTACTATTGCTAATTTAAGATTTGGTAAAAAACCTATTACTAGTTCATATTATGTAGAAAAAGCAAATATAGTTGTTTGTACCAAAGATAGTTATTTAAGAAGAATAAAGATGCTTGATAAAATTTCTAATAAAGGTGTGTTTATTTTAAATACAAATAAAAGTCCTGATGAAGTTTTATCTATGATGAGTAATCATGATAAAAATATTTTACAAAATAAAAATGTTAAATTTTTTATCTTAGATGCTAGTAAGATAGCAAGTGAGGCGGGAATTCCTGGTAAGATTAGTTCAATTATGGAAACTATTATATTTAAATTAGGTAAAATAGTTGAGTTTAATTTTGCTTTACAAAAAATAAAAGAAAATTTATCTACTAAGTTTGCTAATAAAGGTGGAAATTTAGTAGAAAAAAATATACAAGCAATTGATTCTTCTTTAGAATGTTTAATACCAGTAAAGATTCCTTCTGTACACTATGAAGATGAAATATTTAGTAAAAAGACTTTATTTGAGGTAATAGATTCTATGGAAGGTGATAGTCTTCCTGTTAGTAGTTTTATTAAGCTTTCTAATGGTGAGTTTGAAGCTGGAACTTCTAAGTTAGATAAACGTGATAGTAGTGATATGGCACCTTGTTATGATTCTAGTAATTGTATTAATTGTAATTTATGTAGTTTGGTTTGTCCACATGCTGTTATTCGCCCATTCTTATTAGATGAAAAAGAAGTAATGGATGCTCCTGAGTCAGTTTCTAGACATTTAGTAGATGCTAAAATAAAAGACCAAAATTTACAGTTTACTGTTGGTGTTAGTTTACCAGATTGTACTGGATGTGGTTTATGTAGTGAGGTTTGTCCAGGAAAGGCTGGAGCCAAGGCCTTAGTCATGAAGATGAAACATGAATTGTTGGAAGATAAAAGAGATGAGGAATATAAGTATTTATTCCAAGAAGTAAAAGAAAAGAAAAATGTTATGCCAACAAATACTGTAAAAGGAAGTCAATTTGTTAAACCTAAATTTGAATTTCCTGGAGCATGTGCTGGTTGTGGAGAAACTCCTTATTTAAAACTATTAACTCAATTATTTGGAGATAGAATGATAGTTGCTAATGCCACAGGATGCTCTTCTATTTATGGAGCAAGTACTCCTTCTATGCCATATTCTATTCCTTGGGCAAATTCTTTATTTGAAGATAATGCAGAGTTTGGTTTTGGTATGAGGATTGCTGATAATACAATAAAAAAACAAATTGTTTCATTAATTGAGAATAATCTTGATAAAGTTAAAAAAAGTGAGATGGATATTTATAAATCTTATTCTGAAAATATATGTTTTGATACTGCTAATAAATTACTTGAGGTTATAGATGAGACAAAAATTGAAGAACTTATACCACTTAAAGATTTTATTTTACCTAAATCTGTTTGGATGATAGGTGGAGATGGTTGGGCATATGATATTGGTTATAATGGAATTGATCATGTTCTAGCTTCAAAAGAAAATGTTAATATTTTAGTTTTGGATACTGAGGTGTATTCTAATACCGGTGGTCAAGCATCTAAATCTACTAGAGTTGGTGCAGTTGCTAAATTTGCTTCTAGTGGTAAAAAGACTGCCAAAAAAAATCTTGCTAAGATGGCTTTATCTTATCCACATGTTTATGTTGGAACAATTTCTTTAGGTGCTAATGCAATGCAAGCTATAAAAGTTATGAAAGAGGCAGAGGCTTATAATGGACCAAGTATCATTATTGCTTATGCACCATGTATTGCTCAGGGAATTATTAAAGGAATGAAAAATAGTATTCAAGAAGAAAAAGATGCTACTTTATCAGGATATTTTCCACTTTTCCATTATCATCCAGAAAGTGGTGAATTTAAAGTTGATAGTAATGCAGATTTTTCTAAATATGAAGAATTTATGTTAGGTGAAGATCGATATCGTTCTTTAAAGAATTTAAATAGAGATAGTGATGCTTTATTAAGTCAAAATAAAAAAGATGCTGAAGATACTTATTCGTTCTATAAGAACCTAGAGAATAATGATATATCATAAAAAATCTACAAGTATGTAGATTTTTTTCTTCTTTAATTTTAAGTTTTTCTTTATTTTTTTTCGGTTTTATGGTATAATCTACTGTAATAAAAAGAGGAGGGTCTTTATGGAAAAATATGATGATGAATTTTTAGAAGAAGAAGTAGAAAAAAATGAAAATTCTGAATTTAATATGATATCGTTCTTATCAATAGCGTCTGTTTGGTTTATTCGATTTGGAATGGTAGTGGCTGTTATATTATTAGTTTATTTTATAGTAGTTGGAAAAATTGCTACTGCTTTTCTTTATATTTTAGGACTCGTTGTTGCTTATTTTTTTGGTTACGGTTTTATGTTTTTTTTAGATAAGTTTATAGAAAGTAATAATGAAGATAATATTGAAGAATAATATTTATAAAAAAAAGACGTCGGCACGTCTTTTTTTATTTTTAATCTAAGAAGCTGGACCCCCTGAGGCCAGCTTCCAAAAAGAATAAAAAGGGGTTGGCTAGTGTGATACTAGCGACCAATTCGCCTAATTCCGAATTGGTAGTTCCTATACTAATTGAAAATGTGCTTTTTGTCAACAAAAAAACTAAAAAAAATTAAAAAAAATTTATTATCAAAATATTTAATTATAGTATTTCTTTTTTATATAAAATATATTTATAATTAATTCTTTTTTTTCGATTTTTTTCTTTTTTTAAATGTATATTTGTGTTATAATATGCAAGAAAGGAGTGGTGGTATGGCTGAGTTAAAAGATGTTAAGGGAATTGGCCCAAAAGCTCTTACTTTATTAAATAAGATTAATATTTGTTCTATAGAAGATTTACTTACTCATTATCCTTTTCGTTATGATGTTATTAAAAGAGATGAGTTAGGCTCTATTGATGATGGTGAAAAAATTACAATTGATGGAAAAGTCGAAAGTATACCAATATTAATGAGATTTAAAGCAGGGTTAAATAAAATGAATTTTCGTTTGGTAACACAATCTGGGGTTGTTGGCGTTTCTATATTTAATCGTGCTTTTTTGAAAAATAAATTATTAGTTGGAACTGATGTTATTGTTATAGGAAAACTTGATAAAAAAAAGAATGTTATTACTGCTAGTGATATTAAAATGGAGTCTTTATCAAATAAAGTAAAGATTGAACCTGTATATCATTGTACTAGTGGTTTAACAAATAAAAATATGTCTACATATATTAATATGGCTTTATTAATGTATGGAAAAGAAATTCGAGATTATATTCCTCTTTGTTATCAAGAAAAATATAATTTTGTAAATAAAAAAACTGCACTTAATATTATTCATAATCCTAGTACATCAGAAAAATTAAAAGAAGTAACTATTCGATTAAAATATGAAGAATTATTTCAATTTATGTTTAAAATTAATTATTTGAAACAAGTAAATAAAAAAGAAAAAAATGGTTTATTTAGAAAAATTGATCGAAATAAAATTGATACTTTTATGAATAAATTACCTTTTTCTTTAACAAATGATCAAAAGGTAGCAGTTGAAGAAATATTTCATGATTTAGAATCGCCTCATCGTATGAATCGTTTATTACAAGGTGATGTAGGATCAGGAAAAACGATTGTTTCTTTTATTGGAATGTTTGCTAATTATTTATGTGATTATCAGAGTGCCTTGATGGCTCCAACTGAGATTTTAGCAAATCAACATTATATTAATTTATGCGATTTCTTAAAAGATACAGATGTAAAAATTGCATTGCTTACAGGTTCAACTTCTAAAAAGGATAAGACTGAAATATATAAGGGTTTAGAAGATGGTTCTATTCATATGGTTATTGGCACACACGCTTTAATACAAGATGAAGTAAAATATCATAATTTAGGTTTAGTTATTACAGATGAACAGCATAGATTTGGAGTTCATCAGAGAGCTAACTTACAAAACAAGGGTGTTAAGCCGGATGTTTTATATATGAGTGCTACTCCTATTCCTAGAACGTATGCTTTAACTATTTTTGGTGATATGGATGTTTCTACTATAAAAGAAAAACCTAAAGGAAGACAAAAAATAGATACATATGTTAAGAAGAATAGTGAAATAAAAGATGTATTAGAGATGATGTATAAGGAATTAAAAAAGAATCATCAAATATATGTAATTGCTCCTTTAATTGAAGAAAGTGAAAATAGTGATTTAACTACTGTTAATGAATTAAAATCTCAAATGAAATTAGCTTTTAAAGATTTGTATAAGATTGATATTGTTCATGGTAAAATGGCTAGTGGAGCAAAAGATTTGATTATGGAACAATTTAAAAATAATGAAGTTCAAATATTAATTTCTACTACAGTTGTGGAAGTTGGTGTTGATGTTCCTAATGCTACTACTATGGTTATATTTGATGCGGATCGATTCGGGCTTTCTACTCTTCATCAATTGCGTGGAAGAGTTGGTAGAGGTTCTTCTAAGAGTCAATGTATTTTGATTAGTGATAGTGATGCAGAAAGATTAAAAATAATGGAACGAGAAGATGATGGTTTTGTTATTTCAGAGGAAGATTTTAAATTACGTGGACATGGAGATTTATTTGGTACTAGACAGAGTGGAGATATGACATTTAAAATTGCCTCTATAAAAAATGATTATAAGATTTTATTACAAGCAAAAAAAGATTCTAAAGAATATTTAGAAAATAAGGATACAGATAAAGAAGATTTAAAACAATATTTAATTGAATCTATTACAAAAGTGGATTAGTTTACACTCTAAAAATTTCTTTTTTATTAATTTATAAGTGTTTTTAAAAAAAGTCACTGTAAACTAAAAAAATATTTTATAAAGTTAATTGACTTTTTAAAAAAAATCCTTTATGATTAAGATGCGTGATGGATGTCACGCCGATATCTCTAACGGTTTTAATGTTAGAGTATATTCAACCGAACCCCCTGAAGACACTGTCGAGAGACAGTGTCACTTTATTTTATAAGGGTTTGCGAAGCTTTGGTTTTTTTCTAGATACCAAACCAGATACCAAAACTTCATTTCTAGATACCAAATTTATTGGTATTTTTTTGTTTATATTGATTTATTTAAGTTATCCATTGCCATTTTTGCATTTATAAGATTATTAGGAAACATATGACTATAAGTATCTAATGTTTCTTTAACACTTGCATGTCCTAAATAGTTTGAAACTGTTGTAGGTGGTTGACCTGTATTAATTAATAGAGATGCACATGAATGCCTAAATCCATGAAGTGGTAAATGTCTTATTTCTGCTAATTTTGATACTTCCCAACTTAATGCTTGCATTTTGTAAAATGTTAATGGTTCATAATCTCCAAAAACAAACCATTTATCATTAAATCCATAATATCTTTTCTTTTCATTATATAATTTGATTAAATCATTATATAATATATCTGTAAGTGGTAATGTTCTAATACTTTTCTTTGTTTTAGGTGGTGTTATTTCATATTCATGTTGATGATCTTTAACACTATTTGCTTGCTTTGTAATACTTACTAAATGGTCTCTCCATTTAATATCAGTCCATTGTAGACCTCTAGCTTCACCTCTACGAAGTCCACAATAATATAGTATTTCAAACATTACTCTTGTATTTAAGTCTGGAGAAGCAGATATAAACTTTTGAAACTCCTCATAAGTATAGACATCTTTTTCTTCTATAATTTCATTAGGGTCATTAAATGACTCTATTTTGTTATAAAAAGGCATTAAATTTACATCGTATCTTCTCATTCCCCAATTGAGAACTGCTTTTAGGAGTTTTTGTACATCATTTCTAGTAGAACATTTAAGGTTTTTATCCCACAAATCTTGTTGAAATTCATGATATGTTTCTCCGTTTAAATCTTTTAATTTAACATTTTCAAACTTTGCAAAGTATTTTCTTCTTTTAACATAAGTTTCTAGTGTTCTTCTACGAACTTTTTTCTTTTTGAATTCAATAAATTGGTCTATTACTTCTCCAAAAGTCATTTCGATATCTCCACCGAATTCAACTTTATCGTTTAAGAAATCTCTTTCTGCATTCATAGCATCTAACTTTGTTTTGTATGCTTGAGAAAATTTTTTATGCCATTTTCCAGTTTCATCTTTTTCATTCCAATAGAATTTATATTTACGACCATCTTTTGTCCATTGTGATTTTGGTAATTTATATATTCCCATTAAATATCGTTCCTCCTTTTTTGGATTATATAAATACCAGTCCGTAACAAGTATATTTTATCATATTTGCTCATTCTAGTATGTTATCTTGTATAATCTTTGTTTTTGTTTTCAATTGTTTCTCCATGTTCTAGGTTGATATTATCTAGTTGTTTTTCAAATAATACATAATTTTCATCGATTTCATTTATTTCACTTATTTCTTGTTTTTTTCTACCTAATAGGTGTTGAACTGCATGAAATGCTTTTTCAATAATCCTTCCAAAGAATTGTTTAATTTCTAATAATTCTTTTGTAAGAGATTCAATTTGTATTTCTAAGTTGAATATTTTATTACTTTGTTTCTTTATAGTTTCATCTTTGGCTTTTATATCTATTTCTTGTTGCTTTATTTTTTTATTTGCTTCAGATATCGTTTTACCTGATTTTAATTCATTTACTTCATTGTTAAGTTTTTCTATTCTTATTTCTTGCTTTTTAATAGTGCTTTTAGCTGCCAAATTGTCTTTATTAACTTCTTTAGTGTAATTAATCAAGTTTACTACATCTTTGTCTTTATACCTCTTAAAAACGTCTTTACTAGGGGATAATACTTCTTCTTGATTTATATTTAAGATTTCTTGATTTGTTTTTAAATTAATTTCATTGATTTTTTGATATAGATTAATATCTTTTTCTAATGATATAATTTCTTTTTTCTTTTCATTTAATTCATATTCGGCTTTTGTTTGATGTTCTATGTTTGCTCCTACATTACCTCTGTATAAATTAAATCCTTTAGAGTTAATAAATTCGTTATATTCATCTTGTATTTTTGCATAAGAAGTTTTACCACCTTTTTGTTTCCAAAATTGATCTAAATTAAGATATTTTCCATATTCAGTTTTATAAATACTATTTCCATTTTCATCTTTAGCAACTATTGGTACTAGTTTTTTATTTCCATCTTTACCAGTAATTTCTTTTTTTATTATTTTTCCATCTTTATCAGTTTCAAATACTTTTCTTTTTACTTCATTTACTACTGGTAAAAAATAGAAATGCATATGTGGAGTATCTTCATCAAAGTGAACTGCTGAATAAATTACATTCTCTTTACCGACTAAATTTGATAAATACTCATGTGAATCTTTGAAAAACTCTAATACTTTTTCTGGAATATCAGCATTGGTATTAATATTAACTCTTTCAATAGGTTGACCTTTCTTTTCTCCTACTTGGTAAGTTCTATCAGTTTTTATAAAATTCATTCCAAGGCTTTTAAAAAATTCTTGTCCACTTGTTATGATTGCTCCATTCAATAAATTAATATTCTTTTTATTTTCTCCATAATATATTTCATTTTCCTTAAGAGCGGAGTAGACCTTACTCATTAAGGTTTTATTATTTAAAGATATAAACTCTACATTAAATTTTGTTCTATCTTTATCATAATTTCCTGTACCTTTTCTATCTTCAAGTTCTACACCAAGTCCTCCTAAGTCCGATGATTTATATTTTTCAAATCTTAATACTTGATTTCCATCGAACATTTTTTACCTCCTTGATGTTTTTTTGTCCTTATTTTAATAATGACATATCTCACTAGGGCATAGCCCAATCGTGAGCTAAGGAATTATTCCTTAGAATCCTTTATTGCTTGTTCTAGTATTGCCTCTCTATATGAAATAGAGAGGAATACTATCACAAGTTTAATTTAACGATATTCAATATCATTAAATTAATTTATAATGAATTCACTATCGCCACTTTCATTTCTTTGAAACAAAACGTGCCACGTTTATTCATTATTTTCAGAAGGTTCTTCATAACTACAATGCCATAATCTTTCATTACTGGTTCTTTTACTAGTTATATGAAGACCTTCTTTTTCCAACAAACTTAGGTTTCTTTGAATCAATCCACCTAGTTGTGTTGGTGTTAATAAAATATTTGTTTTTGATAAGATGTCTGATATTGTATAATCAAAATCTTTTCTTTGAACTGCATATTTTATAAACAATATAAGGTTATAATCAATTTCATCATTTGTATTTTCATTTACAACTTCGAAAGTTTGATTATTATTTCTTTTTATATTTAATTCTAATCTACCTGAATCTCGACCTTTATACATTAAAGTTAGTTTGTTGTAATTGTTTTTTGATTCTTTTAATGTTAGTATTCCAGAGACATCAGCATTTAACCCGACACTTCCCATTGTTTCATCTCGTTTATTTAAATGATGTGTAACGAATAATGTAGCATTATATTTTCTACATATATCTTTAAATTTCTTGAATACAACATCATTTACTTCTTGATAACTATTTAGATCATAGTCAGTATCAAATTTAATATCTTTAAACATGTCTATAATAATAAATAATGAATTATTGTTAGTTGTTAAATCATTTATGTCTCTTTCAATTTCACGAATATAGAAATCAGGAATATCTTCATAATCAATTACATCTAACATATCTTTATTTGGTTTTAGATTCATTAGAGTAAATCTATCTTCTAATTGCTTTAATTCACTTTCTGTGGTAATATAAAGTACATGAGAGGGATTTACTTTAAGTCCTAAAAAATCTTTTCCTGTAGTGAGAGAATAGGTAAGTTGCTGTGCGAAGAACGACTTACCAACTTTGGGACGAGCTACAAGTAGATATACTCCATTTGATATCATTAGGTTCTCAACAATGATATCTTTTTTTATGCTTTCTTTTGTTTCTCCTAACTTTTTCATTTTGTCTCCTTTCTATCTAGTTTTAATTAATTCTTTGCTTGATACTCTTGATTCTAAAAATGGAATGTCTATATCAAAGAATGCTACAACTTCTTTAGTTGGAACAACAGACTTTGGTATTAGATAGCCTTCTTTTTCAAGTTTATCTTTAATTGTCTTCTTTGCCTTTAGTGCTGAATTTCTTCCTAGGTGACCTAGTTTCATAATGTCTTCTAAAGTACACCATTGTTTAGCCACTAAATCTAATGTTTCTTCAGCAGTCATTTTATTACCTCCTTTACTAAATATTTTTGTGAATAATTGTTTCTTGTTTCTTAAAGCCACATTTATTCTAATAACAATATATCACCATTAAAATTTAAAAGTCAACACTTTTTGTTGCAAAAAGACACAAAATGTGCAATAATCATTTATATGAGTATATAAGGAAGGTGGAAATATGCCTAAAAATGAGAAATCTTTAGCAACTATTATTAAAGAAGCTAGAGAAAATATTGGTATATCTCAAAGAGAATTAGCAAGACAAATTGGTGTTGGTAATAACACTATTGCTAGATTAGAAAATGGAGAAAGAAAAACTACAAATGCACTAACTTTAAGAAAAATTTCATCTGCATTACATTTAGATTATTTAGAACTTTTAAAAATGGCCGGATTTTCAGAGCAAGATATTTCTTTTGCTATGCAAGATAATAGTAATATTGTTATGACTTCAAAAGATGATAAAGTTTATTCTATTGATGAAATGATAGAACTTGATAAACAGATGTTAGCAAGAGCAGAAGAACATATATCAATTCTTAAGGATACCTTAGATAATCGTGATAATCCAAACTATCAGAATCTAGATCCTGATAATGTTAAATTTATGGATCAACAAGATGAAGAACTATTAAACTTTTATTTACAAATAAAAAGCATTTATCTTAATAGAATTAAACACTTTGAGAATATAAAAAATAGTAAATAGGTATTTGATTATATTTTTAAGAGGTGAATTATATGATAAAAATAAAATTTGATAAAGAGATTAAAAACAAGTATGAATATTATTATGAACTAATTAGTGTTCTTTCTCAAAAAGAGACATCAATAATGAATGATAAGAAATTTTATCTTCGTTCAACTTATAGTTCAGTGACTAAAGGAACTATTATATTTGGATTTTTATTCTTAATTCAGTCAATTATTATTTTTTCATCAAATATTAGTTGGTTTATATTAATAATACCTTATTTGATTGTGATTTTACCATTGGTAACTAATTTATTTTTAATAGTATCAGTAATTATTATGATTCTAAAATCTAAGAGACAAAAAGATAAAAGGGTTGTTTATATTGATAATAAAAAAATCACTGCTACTACAGAAAAAGGTGAAATGAAAGAAATAATTAAAAAAGAAGATATATTTGCTTTAGCTATAGGAAATTATTCTCTTACATTAATACCGAAGAATTTAAAAACGACTCCTATTGGTTTTCCAATAGAATATGAAAAGGATTTATTAGGTGCTTTAGAAAAAGAAAATATTCAAATTGATATTATTAGAGCAAGTGATAAGTCGTTGAATGCAAATGACAAGAAAGATAATAGAAAAGAAATAATTAATCATCCTAAGTTAATTGTCTTTTTATCTATTACATTATTTATATTATCCGTTCTAAGTATTTTTATTGGTATTATAATGGAAATTATTCTAGAGAATTTTGTGTATGCAAATACATTGGTATGTAATGATTGGGTTTATTTATGTTGCCTTATTATTCCTACTATTTCTATTATATTTGGATTGTTTTTTAAAGATAAGAAAGTAAAGAATAATATGTTAAACACAAAACTAAATATTGTTGGTGGAATTATTGTATTTATTATACTTTTTCTTATGGGAGAGCATTATATTATACCAGAGGATTCCAGTAAGATACTTAATCCTTATGAAAAGTATGTAGATATGAGAATTCCAACTAATTCTATTAGATTACAAGAAGCTACTTATGGTTTTGTTGAAGAAGATTATAATTGGAGATATAGTTTGATTGTTGCTAATTTTACAAAAAAAGATGGAGCAAAATTTGCTAATAAAATAAAATCTTCTGATAAATGGATTATTAGTAATAGTGTAAATACTGAATATGTGGAATCACTACCTTTAGAATTAAAAATAAATGATTATACATACATATATAAATATAATAAAACTAATGATACAGAAAATATTTTCAGTAAGGAAAAAGGAACTAATTACATATTTACTTATGATGTTGTTTCAAATCATTTGGAAATCCATGAGTATTCTTTATCTAATTCTAACAAGTAGATAAAGTATATTATGAAATGCTATTTGTACAATTTTATTTTTCTGAAAGTTTAAAATAATTGATATTGTTAATAAATGACTATAATCATGGTTATAATAGTTAAAGGGCAAACAAATTGCCTTTTTATTTTTGTAACTCAACGGAGAGTTTGTTGAAAAATAATTAATATTTTTATATACTTGATACAAGGTAGGTGGCAATATGAATTATGATAAGATAGGAAGTTTTATTCAACAAAAAAGAAAAGATAAAAATCTTACTCAAAAGCAATTAGCTGAGAAATTAGGAGTTACTGATAGAGCAATTTCAAAATGGGAAAGAGGACAGGGATGTCCAGATGTATCTATTTTAGAAGTATTATCTAAAGAACTTGGTTGCTCTATTTTAGAAATACTAAAAGGAAGAGAAATTGAAAACGAAGTTATACCTGTTACAGAAGCTGATGATTATATTAAGCAAGGTATGAAATTCTCTGAATTAAAATTTAAAAGCATATTTAATAAAATTATAGAATTAGCAATAATTTTTATTGTTTTGTTATTAGCTTATTTAAATGTCGTTCAAATGATATATATTGACAAAAAGCATGAAATAAGTCTATCGCCTACTTATGGAAAAATATATAGACAAAGTGATGAAATGATAGTTAATAATATATCTTTAATAAAGAGTAATAAAGGAAAATATAGTGATGAAGACTATAAGATAATAGTTACTGAATTAGATTCTGCTTATAATAATATTAAATCCACTAAAATATATCAAAGCATTATGAATCAGCAAAAAATAGAATATAAAATTCATGATATGATACTGATTAGTTCTACGCCTTTTATAAGACAAAATACATATGATATTATTGAAGTTTTAAAAAAATATGATGATAGTGAATTAATTGAATATTTTGATTATATTTCAAGAACAAATCAAATATATAATGATATTACACCTTATCAAACTTATAAATATCGTTTAACACCTAATGAAGATGCTGGAGACAATATGTATGATACAGAAGAAATAGGAATTTATGATAGTGCTAATCAATCTAATAGAATGTTATCAGAACTGTTGTATTTAACTGAAATAATTAAAGAGGTTGGTGATATTCATGAATAAAGGGTTGTTTATTATTAGAATTATTCTATTTCATTTAATTGCTGTATTATTCTTTTTTGTAACTCGAATAACTGATTTTGTAGGATGGGAAGAGTTTTTATTTGTTGTTATTATGATTCTATATGAAGTGTTTTTAGTAAAAGATATTATACAAAAAAGAAATATTAATAGTAGTAAAAAATATAATATTCTTTCAATTATAAGTTTTATGATAATTATATTTATTTTATTTAGATGTTTAGTTGATCCACATTTTATTTATCATAATGTTTCTTTCTTAAAAGAATTGAATGAATATGAAACTATGTTATATGGTTCTCCGAGAAATATTATTCAGTTTTCTGAAATAATAGGATATTATTTAATGAATAATTCTTTATATTTTAATATTATATTTGTTTTGTTATTCATTTATAGAAAATTAAATATAAATATTAAGAGTAATTAAAAATGACACATGACACATTGTTTGTGAGTACCTATCTCACATTGATTGTGTCATAGTGTCATATTTTTTTTCTAGATACCAAATCTAGATACTAATTGCAAAAAATTAAGATATTTTTATAAACTTTAAAAAACTTATAAAAATTGAAATAGTTATAAAATAAAGGTTTTATATTTAGATGTATTGTTACGGACTGGTTTATTAATTTCCCCCTGAAGACACTGTCGAGAGACAGTGTCACTTTTTTTATGTTGATATATCAATAAATTAAGCATGATAAAGGATTTGATTCAAAGGACAAATAAAGGATATTTGTTTATTTTAAA
>CAMOWA010000024.1 GCA_946628005.1 uncultured Caryophanales bacterium | reverse complement strand
TATTGTCTAATATATTAGTAATTTTATAAACGCCGCATTTAGTTCCATTACCAAGGATCATAATGAACTGTTGCTTTGCTAATGGCTGAAAGTATGTTTGCCATATTAATTTGGATATGACTCTTGGGTGCGAAAACTGTAAACGAATATTCTGTAATAATTGAATATCTTTTTTATCTTGCGGTGTGATATTTAATTTATATCCATCAAGTTGATTTTTATCTTGTTGCTGTTTTCTCCATTGTTCAATCGCAGCATGACGAGTTTGTTTTAAAGATTCTAAATCAAATTCAATGATAGCTTTTTCAGCATCGCATGTTTCTTTAATATATGCTAACTTATCTTTATATTGTTGTGCGGCATTATTATAATCTTCTTGTAATTTAGTTTCATTATCTTTAGCTATTTGTTTAAGATTGTCAAGATGGTCTTTAGTTTTATCATATTGTTGATTTAAATCTTTAAGTATTTGATCAGTAAAATCAACTTTATGACGTATATCATTAAGAGTGGTTTTACCCTTATCAATATCGTTATTAATTCTATCTTTTTCATTTACTAAAGTCTCAACAGCACTTTGTAAACGCTCATATTCTTCTTTTTTCTTTGATATAAGAGTTAAATATTTTTTACATATTAATGTAGTAATAACTATTATGATTATGGTTATACTATATAATATAATATACTCCATAATAAAATGGAGGGCGCCTTATACAGACAACCCTCCTCTCCTTTTAACTCCGTGTATTATTTTTAATTTACTCAGCTGGTTTTTCCATAGCAGGATCAACAGCTAGACCTTCAGGAGTTAGACGAATAACCTTCTTTTCAATACCCTCAACAACAACACGCTCAGTAATACCCTTCTTCTGTAGACCAGTTGCAGTACCATTGATTTGACGAGGATGTAGACCTAGAGCATTTGCTATATCATCAGCGGTGTACTGACCATTAGGATCTGCCTGTAGAAAACGAATAACTGCCTGAGCGTTCTCACTAAAAAGCTGTGCCATAATAATAATCTCCTTTTCTTTCTTTAATACTTATTAATAAATATTATGACTTTATTTTTATATCAAAGAAATCCTTTTCTTTCCTTTGATACATATATTATACTATATAATAACTACAATTGTCTACAACTATTTTAAACAACAGTAAAAAATATTTAACTAAAAATTTCATCAAGTAAACAATCATTCTCGTCTTTATCTGGCCGCATACACTCATATACAGGATGCCGCACAGTATAGTCTTTTTTATTAAGACTCATGCAAGAAATTTGAACTACTTTATCAATATAATTTTCAGGATGTGCGGCCATGTCTTCACGTAATTCATCAGTTAATCCTGATGCTACACGACCAACTTCAATAAGTTCGCCATCTTTATAAGCACCAAGTCGCATCCCATTTTTCCAATTATAATAATAATGTTTAGTTACAGGAATTCCATCTTCCCAATAAGGCCAGATGTCTATTTCTTTACCAGTATATTCCCGCATAGGATCAAGTAATTCCATTACAATTAAATCAACTGAATCAACATGTTCTTTCATTTTAAAACATGTCATAGGACGTTTATCTGGTTCATAAATACTATCAAGACGTTTAAAGACTGCTCCTTCACCACCAGCTGCAAATATCTCATTTAATTTTTCTTGAAACGATTTACAACCTATACCAATATTTATGTTTTCTCCAAGGGTATAGGTTGTAGCCATCTCAATATATTTTTCACCAATAAAGCAATCATAAAGCATATATTCAAGATAATGACCTACACGAGTCTCAAAAGTATTATCACAAAGATTATTTCCTGCATACCAGATACAATCAAATATATAATAATGTACCCAATCAGATGCTTCTTGTCGTGCAATGGCATTTTTAGGTAAACAGCCCATAATTGAAGTTACATCATTACTGTGGCCACCGGGGATATAAACTTCACCTAGAACGACCGTATCATCAGGAAGATGTTTACGTGCCCATTCTATGATATGCGGCACATTATCACTTTTTTCCGCAAGCTCTCCTGTTTTTTTACTTTTGGTACGAGAAAAAAGATAAATATGGTCATTATCAATTTTTTCTAGTTGATAAAAACATCCATCCATTTTTTGCTGCATACACCATTCGCCATTAGCCATTGCAGCATCTACTTTAGCATCACTAAGTTTATTATGATATCGCATAGCTGGAATCTGGTGACTACCAGGATATAATTCACTCATAATGTTCCTTCCTATAATAAAATAGAGTAAGGTTTTTACCTTACTTTATTATTATATCATTATAAGGTATATATGTCAAGAACTATTTTAGACGATAATTTTTCACTCGTATCATTCTTAGTCGAGAATGGAATTGTAGATATTTTAATAGAAGAAACATTATTAGATGAATGTACTAGGTAGAGTTCATCAGTTATTTTAACACTCATAGCACATAAAATAATATTATTTATTTTAATTTTTTGTCCTTTTCCGCCACGTCCTTGAGACTGAAAAACCTTATTAGCGATTATTTTTCCATAGCCACCCTCTTCAAAAATAAAAATGGGATCTTCTTCATTACAAAGAATTGTACTAGCTACATAATCAGAGTCATTTAAAGTAATACCTTTAACGCCGCCAGCCGTTTTACCTTGTGCATTAATATCATCTGCTGCGAACCTAATACTATAACCATTACCAGTGACAAGAATAATATTATCTGTGTCATATCCAAGAGAAACAGATAGTAGCTCATCATCATCTTTAATACTTACAGCTTTGATGCCACGAAGATTCTGGGTGTTACTGATATAATCTTTTAATTTAGTTTTCTTAACAATACCCTTTTTAGTTGTGAATAAAATAAAGTCTTGTTGCGCTGTATTAGGGACAATGTTTAAGACATATTCATCTGGTTCAAGTTGAACAATAGAACCTACAGCAGTTCCCTTATCATTCATGCCGCAAGTTTTAATTGTATTTAATTTAATACGGAACATGCGGCCTGTGCTAGTAAATAACATTACCATATCTGCGGTTGTTGTTTTAAATAAATTTATAACTTGCTCTTTACCACGACGATATGATTTAACAGGGATAGATTTAATATATCTATCTTTATTCATATAAACAACTACATCTTCAGGTATAGCTGCAACTTTTTCTTTTGCCGTCTTAGTGGTTTTTGCTGCAGCTCGTTCCGCAATAACTGTCCTACGTTTATCACTAAATTTATTACTTACCTCTTGGAATCGTTTAATCATTTCTTGCTTTAATAATTCCTCAGATTTAAGAATTGCTTTAATAGTAGAAATACGATCTAGTAATTGAATTTTTTCTTCAATGAATTTATCAACTTCAAGCTTAGCTAATCGAGATAATTTCATATCAAGAATAGCTTTAGCCTGCTCTTCATCTATAATAAGTAACTTTTGTAAATTAATATTAGCTTCTTTAGTGCTAGGAGATTGTTTAATAATTTTAATAACTTCATCAATCTGTGCAATTGCTTTAATAATTCCTTCAACAATTTTTAAACGATGCTCTAGTTTGTTAAGTTCTTGTTGATATAGATTAATATAAACTATTTTTTCATGGTCAAGATGAGCTTGTAAAGCTTGCCGCCATCCATAAATTTTTGGAAAACGACCATCTTCAAGCATCGTCATATTAATACTATATGATTTTTGAAGTGATGTATTAGCATATAATATTTGTTTAATTTTTTCTTGGTCTACAGTTTTATCAAGATAAATTTTAATACAAACATCTTCACCAGTTAAATCATTGATACCAGTAATTCCAATATCAGGATTTTCAGATACTAATTTAGCTACCTCGCTGCAAATAGTATTCGTATATACACCATAGGGTAAATCAGTAACGATTAAAGTTTTTTCTTTATCGTCATAGTTAATTGTTGCTTGTAATATGCAAGCTTTACCCTTACCTTGTTTAAGACTTGTAGCGACTTCCGTTTTATTAATTAAAGTTGCACCAGTTGCAAAATCAGGATAACAAAGAATATCGTCATCAGATACGTTTTCATCTTGGAGAAGTTTAATTAAAGCGTTATTTACTTCACCAAGATTAAATTGTGGAATACTCGACGCAAGACCAACTGCGATGCCAGTTGACCCATTTACAATATTATAATATCCAAGAGAAGAAAGAACTCGTGGATATTGTTCTGTATCATCATAATTATCTATCCATTCATTAATAGTATATTTATTAGTATCTTGTAATAAATAATTTGATATTGAAGATAATCTTGATGATGTATAACGACTTGCGGCCCAGTTACCTGTTTCAGTGAGTGTACCATATGAACCTTCAATTTCAATTAGAGGATAGCGCATGGCAAATGGCTGGCCTGATCGCATAATAATACCTTCACAAGACGCATCACCATGAATATAGAAACGCATTGCAGACCCAATTGCTTTAAGAGTCTTTTTAAAAGGTTTATCAGATGTGAATTTATCTGTAAAAAGACTATAATACACTTGTCTTGCAGATGGTTTAATGCAGTCTCGCACATCTACGAGTGCACGAGATTGAATAACTGCGCCTGCGTATTGAGTAAAAGATTCTTTAATTACATCTTCTAATTCTAATACTTCATTCATATTTTCTCCTACTCACGCACGGTCGAAAAATCGATTTCATTAAATACAAATTCTTTGCGGGCTATACCAGAGCTACCCATCAACGCTTTAAGTAAATTAATTGCATCTTCTGTTGGATTAAGAATATCCATTTTTTGATTTTTACCAAACATAGAAGCTTTAGCTTGATCCGCTGAAAGACTACCGAGACCTTTGTTGCGTTGTACTTCACTAGTTATTTTACCACGAACAGCATCCATTTCTTCATCTGTAAAATAATATTGCTCACCTTGTTTAGTTTTAACAATATAAAGTGGTGAACGCAACCAACATAAGCGTTGTTCTTCAATAAACTCAGGACAAAAATGCTGTAGAGCTGTTGCAATTAAAAGACCAATATGATAACCATCACTATCAGAGTCAGTACAAATTGCAACACGACCATATCGTAAATCGGATGGGTCATATGCGCCAGGTGTAATATTTAATGCTTTAAGAAGTAATTGAATTTCTTCATTCTTTTCTAATTTCTCTTTACTATTGGAAAAAGCATTAATTAATTTACCGCGCAACATTAGAATACCATATTTTTGTCTGTCACGGGCAACAGCCATTGATGCACCAGCTGATAATCCTTCTACTAAAAGGAGTGTGCTATCTTCACCAAGATATTCTGCATCTTTTAGTTTATCTGGATGAAGAATCTTAACTTTACTAGATGACTTTTTAGTTTTATTAGCTTTAACTGCGGCACGTGCTTTTTTAGCAGCTTCCGCAGCCTTGCGTGCAATTAATGCTTTTTCAATAATATTTTTTCCATCAGTAACATTGTTGTCGAGCCAAATCTCCAACTGATCACTAAGAATTGAAGATATAAAAGCAGTATCAATCTTAGTAATATTGCTTTTAACTTGTGCATCATAGGCAACATTTTCAGCGGTAATATTACAAACAAGAACAAGTCCTTCTTGTAATGCCGCACCTTCAAGATTTTTATCCTTTTCTTTTAATATGCCTTGCTCTTTTGCCCATTTATTTAAAGTACGAGTAATACATGATTTAATACTTGTGATATGCGGTCCTGCAGTAGTTAAACCGCAATTAACATAGGGAACAATTATTGAAGATGACTTATCACAATAAGTTAAAGCTAAATCAAGTTTTTGTTTATCTCTTTGCTCTTGGATAATAAAATTATTATTTAAAATAGATATTCCATTTCCAAGAGAACGAGTTAATAAATCTTGAATACCATCATGTTCAATTTTATCACCATTAAACATAATAGTTAATCCTGGACAAAGACAGGTAATATCTTCACAGAAATTGCGGAGTTTAGTTTCATTTACTTTTGGTGAAGTAAAAAATTTTTCACTCGGTTGAAAGACTACCCGAGTACCATTTTTAATATTAGAATTATCATATAACTCTCTTTTTTCAAATATTCCTTCTTTAAAAACAACTGTTTCAGAATGTCCGTTTTTAGTACTTGTTACTACTAACCAATGAGAAAGAAAATTCGTTAATTTTGCTCCGATACCATTAAGTCCAATTGCTGTACCTTCATATACGCCGTCATTACGATATTTACCAGAAGTATTAATAACGTCAAAAGAAGCTTGAAGAACAGTTTCTCCATCTTCACGAAAAACGTTAATTGGGAAACCTTGTCCTTTATCTTCTATAACAATGCTTCCATCTTCTATTAAAGCAATAGAAATTATATTTCCATGACCAATATTATATTCATCAATAGCATTACCCAGAATTTCAATTGCAAGTTGAGTTGCATCTGAAGTATCTCCGCAATACATTCCTGGACGTAAACGTACATGCTCTAAAGGAGATAATGATTCAATACTATCTTCTTTATATAAATTATCCAATCTTACCTCCCATCATCTTCATATCTCCAATGATAATCATTAAGTATCTCAGCATATTGTTTAACTAATACAGCCATCTCAAGCATATTCTTTTTAATTATACGCCAAGCTTCTTCTTCAGTATTATCATCTTGAGCATTATAAATCATATATTGTATATCGTCTAAAGTGTAATATTTATAATTACCAATTTGTCCATTAGGCATAATTATCCTTTCTATTTATATAATTATACCATATAAAAATAGCAGATGTCAAGAAAATCTCAATATCTGCTTAAATACTTAATCCTGCAGTTCGGCCGCACGTTTCTCTTCAAGTTTCTTATTTAGCTGTTTACGACGTTCGATCATGCGGGATGTATAATCTGGGAATGAATCTTTCATATATTTATATTGAGCGTAAGCTTTTTCATACTCTTCTTGAGCTAATTCATATTGATAATAAATATCGCCTAATACGATGCCAAGTTCATATTGTTTAGTTGTTTTATATTTAGTATGAAGAGTTTTATGAACATTGAGGATACCACGGGCACGTTCTTTTAATACTTTAGCTTTAGTATGAGCAATTTCAATATCGCACTTACGTTCAGCAAAACGATAACCATCCCAATCATTAATATTAGGATAATCTTGCGGGCATGGTTTAACAGAACAAGTGAAAATTCCATATTTACTTGACTTTGTTACATAATAAACAGGAACTCTAATTCCACCTACAATAATTTTATCTTTCCAAGAGTCTAGAATTTTACTATGTTTACTCATGATATTTCACTTTCTCTGTTTCATGACCATATTCTTTAATCATAAAAGGTATTTTGCGGCTATACTGAGGATATATTTTTTTAGCTACATCACAAGCCATATCAATAGCTTCTTTTGGACTATTTGCATCAAAATTACCATAAGTAATTGTTTTTCCATTTTCAGATTGAGATATACGATATTTAGTCATATAATATAAATTCCTTTCATATCAATTATTCTTTAAAATAAGTATAACATTTAATTTAACAATTGTCAAATAATTTTTTTTACTTATTCAAAATTTTATTTGACGATTGTATATAATTATGTTATATTATAATAAATAAAAGAAAGGAATTATTATGCCTGCATGGTTAATATATGGAAAAGTTATTAAAAAGATGCCTCTTTCAGATGGAAATGGTGGAAAGAAAATTGTAGAACCGCAAACAACTTTTCGTGCTCTTAATTATCAAGGACGGAGAGTATCTAAATTAGCTGATGCGGGAAAATATTATGAAAAAGAAATGGCTCAAAAAATTGTAGATAAAGCTCAAGCATATTGGGATAAACAAGGTTATGGCGATTGTGTCGCATATGAAATTAGAAAGAGCAAATAATGTCATATAGATTAGAATATATGGGGCCAACACAAACTTTTAAAGCTGCACCTTATAATAAAGCGAATATTAATGAATCAATGATTGATATAAAACTTGAAGAAGGAATGCAATATTTAGTTGAATTACAACAAGATGGTCCTGTAACTATTATTAATGGACAATATCTAATTGACCCTAATACTACTATTTGGATAATCTTTCCTTCTTTTGGAGGGTGTATTCCATATTCTCCAGAAGCTATTTTAAAACAATGGAGAATGGTATAGTGAATGAAAAAGATTATTTTTATATTACATTAAATTGTTGCAATTGTGATTATTCAATGTGTCGTTTAGGAGATATCATTCATAATGATAAAGACGGATGTGTGCGGCAAGTTGATGAAGATTTATTCATTGAATATTATCATCAATTAAAAGAAGTTTGACCATTTGTTTTAAAATCACAGAATAAAAAAAATATTGATAAAGAATATGAAAAAACAATGCAGATATTAGATAAAGTATATAATAGTCCATGTACTAGACAATATGGTAAAGGATTTAAAGTTATAGTTGGGATATAGAATGTTATTTATAACAGGTGATACTCATGGTAGAGTTATTGAGCGTTTTTCGTTTAGACAAAATGCTACACTTAGACAATTAACAAATAAGGATACTGTAATTCAATTAGGTGATTTTGGTCAACCGTTTGGACCTACTACTTATAAAGAAGCTGAATATGTTTTTAAGTTTTTAAATGATAAACCTTGAACAACTATTGTTATTGGTGGTAATCATGATGATTATGATTATTGGCAGTCATGTCCTCAGATAGAGCTGTTTGGTGGAAAAGCACGTCAAGCTACCTTTTATGGAAAAAATTTTTCAGTGTTTTTTATTGATGAAATTACAATTTTAAATGTTGATAATCAAAATATTCTTTGTATCCCATGTGCAGAATCACACGATGCGGACATTTTATTAGACCCTAATGAAATTGGTTTTAAACGTAAGCAAGCTACTTTACAAAAACAATATCAATGGTTTAGGGTCGTTGGCCGTTCATGGTGGCCGCAAGAAAAAATGGACGTCCAAAAGAATGCAGAATTTATAGAACATCATATGAATGAACATTTTGATTTTATCCTGACGCATGATGCTCCTGCGTTGATAAATTCGTGGTTTAAAAGACCAGAAGATTCTGCAAGAAAAATCTCTACTGCAGGACAATTATTTTTAGAAGAGTTGCGGAGAAATCTTGATTTCGATGTATGGTTTCATGGTCATTTTCATTTTACAGGCTTTTGGAATGAGTTATATGATGAACGAATTTGCGGAGTATATTCTGAAATTATTCAACTTATGAATGAGAATTCCTTGACGATTGTATAGTAAATATGTTATAATATAATTAAAGAGGAAGGAGATAATATGTTGAATAATGTCTTTAGTTATTGTTCTTGGCTTGAGAATGATATTTCTAGTAATATTATTGATTTTGTTGATAGATATAAATATACTTGTATTCCTAAATGGAAAGTTGATAATTTTCTTAAAGAATATCATATAAATTATAATGAACTTCCACAATATTTAAAAGATAAACTTGATGAAATTGATGTATACTGAGGAGCCATTGCATGCAACCTTTTGATTGTTTGACGGAAAATGATAAAGAAATTGTGCGGCAGTGGTGTATTAATTATGGAAATGCAGAACCGCAAAGTATAGAAAAAATTTTAGCGACTTGGAATAAAAATAAACGAACTTTGTTTAGAGCTTTTGGAAGGAAGCTTCAAATTAGTTTTCCTATTCATCAAAAAGTAAATTCAAGTTATCGTCATTCTAAATGGAGAAATTTATATTCTCCATTTATTATTTATGATAAAAATGATTTGCAAAATTTTAAATATGACCCACGAAATCATATTTTTATTAATGATCTTGTAGAGTGGATGCGTGATGATTTAATTGATATTTTACCAGTTTCAATGTTAAAAGGTATTTTAGAATATACTAAATATTGTTATGTTGAAACTGGTAAAACAAATGATGATAAATGTTTCGCTGGAGGTGCTAAAGGAAAAGTTTTAAAAATTCCAAAAGGAACAAAGATTATGCGCGCGATTCGTAAAGTTCTTGAATATTACTCTTTTCCTCACATGGATTCTTTTAATGAATGGCGTGATGATATTAGTGTAATTAATACTGATAAAGAAATCAATGCAGAACTTGTTCTTAGTATTAATCCTGTTGATTTTATTACTATGAGTGATAATAGAAGCGGATGGACTTCTTGTATGTCATGGATTGATAATGGCGCATATTCAACTGGTACTATTGAAATGTTAAATAGTAATGTTGCGGTAGTAGCTTATTTACGTAATCCGCAATCTTTTACGTATAATGACCTTGATATACCTAATAAATCTTGGCGTACTTTAGTTTTTGTACATAAAGACATTCTTTTAGTTGGAAAGCATTATCCATATCAAAGTGAAGCTTTAGCTAAAATTGTCCTTGATAAAGTTAGAGAAATTGTAAAAAATACTGTTGGTTGGAAATATCATTATCATAATCAGCTATATCGTGACATGATACGTAGTTATGATAATAATTATGTTAGGGATAAAGATTACTTTCAACGATTGAATGATGGTCATAAAATATATGTTTATACAAATATAATGTATCATGATATTATTGAGGATCATTCTACTGATTATTGGTGTTGTCGTAATAAGGTTAAAAAGAATCTGTATTTAAATCTATCAGGCCCAGCAACATGTATGTGCTGTGGAGAACCAATAGATAAAGATTTTACGAATAATTTTTCTACTTCAATTAAATATTGTAAAGATTGTTGTGATAAATATTATTGTCGTGGATGCGGTTTAGTTAGTGTTGAACACTTTAAACATAAGATTATATTTAAAGAAAAAGTTTATGGGGAAGTGTATACTCATTATGGTCATCCAGATTGTATCATTGATAATTTTTTATGGGATAGTAAAGATGGTTATTGTGTAGCGAAAAATAGATTATATGATGTAGATAAAACTAGATATAAACCATTAACAAGAGAAAGGCTACTTTTTAATGAAGTTTGCGGCTCCGTATAAATTAGATTTTAATTGTCCAATTGATTATGAAAATATAGATGAATTTAATATTAATTTTACTGAATATAGTTCTTTTGAAGAACTTAGAAAATTTATTAAATTATATCCTTCACATAGAATAAATATTGAATTTTCTAAAGAAAAGTATAATTCAGAAAATATTATAAATGTTTGTAGTGATTTTGATAATGTTTATGTTCGTATTCATCAATGGGAAATTCCATATTTAAAGTCTTATGAAGAAAAAGGCGTTAAATATTTTTTTGATAATAGTATGCCAATATATTCATATTCTCTGCTAGAATGGGCATTGATGCAAAAAACAACGGGGATTTATATTACGGATGATTTAACATATAATCTTGAAGAAGTTTATAAACAATGTAATAATCAAAATATTGAATTAAGGATTATTCTTAATAGACTACCTTCAATGAATTCATTGGTATCAACATGTCCAACTGTTCAAGCTTATCGGCCGCAAGACTATAATTTTTTAAGTAAATATTATGCTGTTGGTGAGTTTGATTGTGGAGAAAAATATGATTGGAATAAAGCAGAAGTGCTATATCAAAGATGGTTTATTGATCATTATTGGAGTGATGATTTAAATTTCTTAAATCAAGATATTAATATACCATATCCAACAGAATCAATTCCTCCAGAATTGACAAGAATACGTTCTTTTTGTAGACATCGTTGTACTATGTCCGCGGAGAATATATGCTCTAAATGCAGAAGGTTTGTTCTTTTGGGATATCGAAACAAAAATAATAATTTAGTATATACTGATCCAGAAAATGGGTTACCTTCTCTTGAAGAGATGGTTGATTCTATAATTGTATCAAAAAACAATAATGTTGAATAATTAAAAATTATATATAATGAAAAGATATTTTTTTAAATAGATAAGGAGATTTTTACGATGATGGATTCTTATAATGCTTCTTGTTATGTTGAAAATAATGATGGGCAATATCATATGGAATGTGAAATTAATTATGATGGTAAAGAAATTTATTCAGATTATGATGGAAATAATTTCGTCAATGGCTTAAATACTATTATGGATGATCTTGAAGCACAAATTGCGCTTATTCCAGAACAAGAAGAAGAAGAAGAAGAGAAGTCTCTGGAAGAACAAATCATCTGTTTAACTGAAAAAATTAATCAATTACAAGATGAAAAGAAAAGTTTAAATGAGGAAATTAAGAAATTAAAGAGTAATCAACAAAAACAAAGAAAAGAAGAGCCTATCTTTAATAGTAATATTTTTAGAGTAGATACGTTTAATGATTTTATTAATGAAGTAATAAAAAATTATGCGATAAAGGAATAAAATATGAATTTTGTCTATTATATTATTAAAAAAAATGATAACATTATTATTGATATGGCAGACGATATGGTTAATGCAGTTAAAAAAGCTCAACAATTAGAGGGAGCTTATTTAATTATGCAAGGATGTATCATTACAGAAATTGGTCAAGATATTGCAGACCTTGAAGATAAAGATAATGATAATATAGACTTTGATAATGAAGATGATTATATAGAAACTGATGTAGTTGAAAATGATTAATAAATAGGAGATGATATTGATGCAATCAATTTCGAATAAGTTAACTTCTAGAAAGTTTTGAATGGCAGTTGCCGCATTTTTAGCTTCTATTGGAACTTCTATTGGGGCTTTTGTTACTGATAATGGCCCAGTAGCAGCAGTAGGAGTAGTTTGTGCTATGTTAAGTGCCGCAATTTATGCTGCTGCAGAAGCCTATGTTGATGGACAAGGGTTACAAAGTAATGCAGCTACAACAGTAACTACAAAGACAATTAGTGCAACAAGTTCAAATGCTAGGGAGACAGTAGAAAAAATTCTTGCTACTAATCCTGGAAATTCTGTACAAGAGTAAGGATATTTATGGCTATTAAACAAATAAGTGATGATCGTGATTTTGATTGGGAAGAATATATTTTTGATGTTCCTGACGATGTGTCAGATTTACCAGTAGATTGTGGTTGAGGTTCAAGAGCAATTTGTATTACTACTGGTGATATTTATATCCTTAGTTCAGAAAAAGAATGGACATTACTTCCATAGTAAATTTATAGCTCGCATTAATTTGCGAGCTATTTTTTTATATATATCAAATATCAAAATACAATAATTCATGAGTTTTGATTTTCATATACAATAGAAATGTATTTAGAGACAAAGGAAGATAAGGAGTGTGCGGCTATGATAGATTTAACAGAATCATTGTTAAAAGCTATCTCTATTGTTGCGGATCGATCTGCTGAAGAAGTAGCTTCTGATAAAACGATTAAAGTAGCTATTAAAAAAAATATAAGCACTTCTGAAGGAAAATATCTTGTAACTTATAATGGTGGAGATTTTTACGCATACACTCAATCAGGATCAAAAGATATTTATGAAGAAAATGAACAAGTATATCTTTTATTACCTGAAGGAGATATGAGCCAGAAAAAATTTATTATTGGCAAAGTTGAAGGGGAAAAGAACCAATCAGAAAAAATATTAAATAGCTCTTTGTTAAATGATTATGTATTATTAGGAGATAATGCAGTCATTGAAAAAGGGTATGGACTTTTAGGTATTCAAAAAATGCAACCTTTGCATTTAAACTCATATAAAGTTCAAGATTATTATTATTGTTATTTAAGAGATAAAAATTTAGCAAATGAAATTGTTGATGAAAACAATAATATTATTTATAATACTTCTGAATATCCTATAATAGATATTGATGAAGAAAGTTTTAGTAATTCGGCTAAACAAGCAAAAGCATTATTATTACGAGCTAATTTTAAAGCTTCTCTTGATACAAATAGTATAGGTAATTATGGGTTTATTGTTAATATAGCTTTTGCAGATAAAACTAATCCTCAAACTGATGAAGATAACAATGTAATATATCCTCCAAAATTAGTAGCCTATGTGCTTGATACAAATAAAATGACTGGTAATCCAGAAAAATTTTATGATTATACCTCACAATATACAATTTCTAATTTTGATGGAGAGAATTATTTATATATTGATTCTATAATTGCTTTTAGTGAAGGATTTGTTGAAGAAGAAATAAAGAATTATGATAATGAAATTATCGATCCTTATATTTATTTTGACAATATTGAAATTATTGCTCTTAATGAAATTTCAGCTGTTAATGGTGATTATAAATTAAGACTTTCTACTCCAAAAGGGAGCACGGTTAAAGAAGGTAAAAAGGATAGCTTAGAAGTTGCGGCGACTGTCACATATCTTAATCAAGATATAACAAAAGATACTGTTTTTTATTGAGGAGCAAGAGATCCTTTAATTACATCTTCTCATGAAAAATATAATGCTAAATTGGGCCTTGGATACAGATGTCTTGATGAAAAAAATAGTAAAATAATTGTCGATGTTGAAGACCTCACCGCAATTGAAAATAATTTTATATGTGTTGCCGTCTATGAATCTGATATTATATTAAAGGCATCTGTTACTTTATATAATAATAATAACAATTTAAAAATTACTATTGATAGTGACCAAGGGACTGTTTTTCAATTTAACGAAGGCAATCCTATTTTAACATGTTTAATTAATGATAAAACAGAGAATTTTGTTGACAATTATCCAGATGATGGGTTTGTTTTTGTTTGAACCAAAGAAGATTCAGAATTTGGTAATATAATTCTTGATAAAAGTGAGACTCAGTTAGAAATAGAAAAAGAAAAAGAGTTACAACAATGTAGAGAAAATACTGAAACTCACTTGAGTGATGCTGGTCGCTCTGTTAGTCAAATTTTATCTTATTATTCAACAATGATTTCTCAAGTAAGAGGTATTTCTTATCCGGATGGCATTTATAAACCAAAAATTCAATGTAAATTAAAAAATACAAATGATTATGTTACTTATTCATGTTCTGTTTATAGAGCTGATATTTATGTTGGTTATGGATCTATCACTCTTCAGAATTCTAAGAATATTGTTAATAATAATTATTATGTTACTATTACAAATGGAGCACAAGTATTCCAATATGATGAAAATGGAGTTGCACCAAATAGTCAAAAACAAAAAAATCCAATAGAAGTATTGAATTTGACTGCGGTATTCCACAGCCCGCAAGGGGCGATAGTTACTCCTAAAAAAGTTCGTTGGATTGTTCCAGAAAATTCAACTTTAATAAACATTCCTTCTATTGGATTAGAGACTGATATTAATACAGGAGAAAGATTCTATGAAGGAGAAGTTTATCCTTTAAGTATTAAAGATATTTATGATAGTAGCTGTACTAATAATCAAATTACTGCTATTGTTACTCATATAGATGGAACAGAGTATAGACAAGTTACTGATTTATTGTTTACCAAAGTCGGTGAAATTGGTACAAATGGTACTTCAACAGTTTTAAAGATTGATGAACTTATTAATGTTCCAACAGATGAGTGTTTAACAATTATAAAAAATTCTGAAGAAGAAGCTTTTTATAATGAAGGAAGTCGTTCTAGTGATACTATTTTAGAAGCTAAAATGTATACAAATAATGCACAAACTTTAGGTCATAGTACGACTTGGAGCATTGCCGGTGGGTCAAATATACAGGCTTATAAGTATAAAGTAGAAAAAGAAAATAATGCTTGTAAAGTTACTTATGATGGGAATGAAAATGCTTTAGATGTTCGTATTATAAAAGCTCAAGCAGATTTTGAGGGTAAAACTTATTCTAGTTTTTATGGTATTCCCGCAATTGAATACGCTGAAAATTATAATTATGATGAGTATCCAATAAAAATAATGCGAGATAAAACATTAAAAACAGTTCTTTATGATTCTAGTGGAAATAATCCTTCTTATGATGAAAATAAAGGTGTCCATATTGAATTTGGAAATTGAGATAATGACAAAATTAAATATCTAGAGTGAAGTGTTGAAAGTGGCGTAAAGATAGATGGTGAATATGAAAATCCTAATCTATTACTTTCAAGAACTCCTAAACAAAAGATAGGCTCTAAAGAATTAAAGATAGAATTAGATATGCAAGAAATTCAATCTTTTATATTAGAGACTCAAAGTCGAAGTGAGGATTGCGCTGAGGGTGCATCTCCAGATATAAAGAAATATATAAATAAGTTTTTAGTAGATGTTGAAAAAATTGCAGGTGACAATATTTTACTTGCATATAATAAAAATACTATCCTTTGAAATAGATTAAATAATTTTATTGATAAAGCTCCTGAGCCATCGAATATTTTTATACAAAGAGTTTATGAAATGTACAAAGAACTCTTTTTACAAATAGAGGAAGAATTAACAAATTGTAGAGAAATAAATGAAGAAAATGCGGCTATATATAATAAAATACAACAAAATATCTGAAAAAGTGAATGGCCGAGTGTTATTACAGAAGATAGATTACATACATCATCTTTAAGTTCTATTAATAGTATTGAAAAATTAATTGAAATATATCAACAAGCATATGATGATAGGTCTAATGATTTAGACGATGCTATAAAAATGCCAGCAAGAAAAGAGATTTTTGATAGTGATTTTAGAACTGTCTTAGATGAAATGGATAGACAATATAAAAGTTATGTTGGTGTTGGTGAAAATAAGAAAAAAGATGATTTTAATCCTATTTTAGTTGAATACGCAAAAATTTTAATTGGTTATATTAGTCTTTTGGTTAATGAAACTTCAAGTTACTTTAATAACAATGATGATATAAAAAGTAAATATAGTTTTATTAATAAAGATTGAGAAGGATTAACCAGTATAATTGGTGAAAACATCTATGGATGCGTATCTTCTACTCTTGACGAGAATATTGCTAGTATTTATACAATTGCTCGTGCATTATATAAATATTATCAAAAACTTTATTTAAGTGTAAAAAGAACTCAAATAGCAGAAGAGTCTAAAACACTTAATGCTTGAAATTCTTTGTTAAATGGAGAACAGCCAGATTTGTTAAAACAAATTTATGTTATTCCAAATGAAAGTTTTAATGGCTTATATATGAATAATAATGTTGTTGGTACAGTATTTATTAAAGAAAATGGCCAAAATTTTGTTGTTGCAAAAATATACGTTCCAATTATTATGACACTTAATACATATGAACTTTCAGCATTGAATGGTTGAGATGGAACAAGTATAGAAATCGGAGACGATCATATCATGACACCGCAAATTGGTGCGGGTATAAAAGATGAAGTTACAAATACTTTTACTGGTATGGTTATGGGTGCTCTTAGCAACATGTCTAATGAAGATAATTCTTCTACTGCTTTTGAGTCTAAAATAGATGAAAATAATGCTAAAGTCGGTTTAATTGGATATTCAAATGGTAAACAATCTGTTTTTATTGATTCTATTACAGGAAAAGCCACTTTTGGATTGCCAGAAGATGATTCGAATCTAACAAATGAAGGACGTATTGTTTTAAATCCTGGCGGTGTTAGTAAAATTGGTAATTGAAAAATAGGGAACCGTTTTCTTTATAATATTGTTGATGGTACTTATGAGAGACGAAGTGACGCAGATGCTCGCAATAATAAGTCAAAAAATAAATTAATGGTTCCGCATAATAAACATGGAATTATTCTTAGTTCTGATCAACCTTACATTCATGTTAAAGGTGAAGTGTATGATGAAGAAAATATAACTGGTATTAATTATGAAGATGAATATAATAATATAAATCCTGAAGATAGTCTTGAATTAAGAATAGATCCTGGTGATAAATCTTTATTCTCAATTGTTCAACATACTTCTGGTTTTGGTGATGAGGATATAGAAGATTTACATTTTGGATATAAAGATTTTAATTCAGATTCTATAACAGTTATTAGAAATTATGTTGCAAATCAGAATACTCCTGAATTAAATCAAGCTGGTGGTGATTCAGAATATTATATTTATAGATTAGATTATAAACTTCAACCAGATGAAGATGGTAATCTTATTGCTAAACCTTTTTATAATGAAGAAAATGAAGCTACTAACTATTTTTCAAAAATTAATTCAGATTTAAACCCATGGAAAGAAACTTTTACTTTTACTATTTTAGATTCTGCACAAAATAATATTTCTTTAAATTGAGCATTAACTAAAGATAATTTTAAAAAAACGACAACAACCACTGAAGCTGGTCCTGTTTTTAGTATTGATAGTGATAGTGGTTTGATTAGTTATAATCCAAATAATTTAATTTGGGATGATGATAGTAGTAGTAGTAATGGAAGTAATATAGTTGGATTTTCTAACAATGATGGATGGTATGATGTTACTGGAAGAACATCTACTGAAGATGATTTTTTGGTAGAAACTGAATATCAAAAATATATAGATACTTCTATTATTAAAGATGAGACTATAGGACAAATAAGAAATAAGCTTAATTATAAAATCTACCAAATAAGACTTCTCAATTCTAAAATATACCATGAATTAGAAAATATTGTCTTAAATAGTGCTAATGATGGCTATGCTCAATTTTATGTTGTTACAAATAAGGATTATACTATTGAACAAGCTCTATTAAAATCTGAAGAAATTAGTCTTTGAAGTAATTATGATGATTTAAATATTGAACTTTTTTCATTTAATAATAATTATATTTCCAAGAATCAAATATGTTATTTAAAACTACAAATAAGAATTAATTCATACACTATCGATGGTATTTGTTCTAATTCAATAAAGAAAAAAATAATATCCTATTATAAAACTCCACCTGTTTCACCGTATGGTACTGTTAAGATAACTAATGCTGGTGCTAGTGCACAAAGGCAAAATTTTACTGTTGCAAATGATGATGGCACTAATATAACTGGGCAATATTGAGTTTCTTCTAATAATAATTTTTATCTTTTTGTTAATAATAATGAGGAATATGATTTTGTTCTTTGAAAACAGGGCGAAGAGAGTTCTTCAAGAATAGGTCGAGCTTTTGGAAATGGAAAACATTCTAGGTTTTGTACAAGTACTACTAATGCTATAGAAGAAGAAAAACTTGATTACTTTTATGAAGGTTTTTCTCAAAATAGTACTTGATATATAAATTTTTATTCTCCAGGAACTTATGTAGAGGATATTTTTGAATATGTTGATACTGAATCTGGTTCATCAGAGTATAACACTATTGGTACACAAGAAGCAAGTATTTATATTACTAAAGAAGAGGGAACTTTAGTTTTTAATACTAGAGAATCTGTTTCTCCAGAAAAAGATAATATTGATAACGATGTTACCGTAAATAGTGAATTAAAAATTAAATATCGGGCGATAGTATCTTCGGTTGATTTTACAACTTATAAAAATACATATGCAATTGATTGAAGTGTTGTAGATTCAAATTATGATAATATAAAAATTTCTTGAGGATTAAAAACAAATCTTGAAATTGGAAATATTCTCGGTCTTACTCCAAGTGCAGATGCTTTAAGTAATAAGAGACTTTGTGTTCAAGAGAATGACAGTATTCAAAGTCTTCAAGGAATTCCTTATGCTAAAACATATTGGTATCAAGATGAAAATAATGGAAACGAAGAAAAATGAGTTATTCTTTATAAAGAATATTATCAATGAGTAAATAGTGATAATAATAATAAATCACAATATGGTTATATTGACATAATTAAAAATGATAATATTTATTACAAATATATAAAAACATTTAGAGTAGATGTTGTAAATAATTGATTTAAAAACGGTGGTTTAGAAATAGAGCACGGAGATAAAACACAAGGCTCTAATGTTTTTGATTGAATTGGTATACCTGTTGATAGAAGATCTTTTAAAGATAATCTCTATTGAAAAGAATTTATTCGAGTAGGTCTAGATGAAAATGGCCGTTTCTTCAGTGCTGGATTTCAAGATAAAAAAACATATAGTCGAACAGGAAAAATATATGCTTTTGGTAAAGTTCCAGATTTATATGGTCAAGAAATTAGGACTCAAAAAAGTCTTAATGATTACACGCCTATTTTAAAAATTTTCTCAAAAATGAATGATATAAATACAACATATATCACTCAAGGAACTAATGATAATGGAAATATTAGTATTAGAACATCTGGGACAACTGATAATTATATTGAGTTAGCTACTAGTAAGAAATTTGAAAATAATAATGCAACGATTCCTGAAAAAACTACTTATATAAGAGTTAGTTCTTCTAATGGCATCGAAATTCAAGCAGAGAATGATTCTAACTTATTCTTATTAACATCAAAGAAACTAGATATAAAAAATGAAGGTAATATATCATTAAGTTCTACCCAAGGTGATATAATACTTAAAAATAATGGAGATAAATCCGTTCAAATAAAATCTCTTTCTTATAAAAATACGTCTAAGGAAAATAATCCAGGAGACAAAGAAGATGAAAATAATTACGGTTATCATGAAATTTCTGCTGGTATCAAAATAGAAGAAAAAAGAGATAGTAGTGGTAATGTAATAAAAGATGATAATGGTAATGCAATAAAAGAAAAAAAGCCGGAAATAAAATTAGGTATAGTACCAATAAACAATTCTAGAATGTATAGTTCTTTAATAATTGATTATAATAAAGTAGAATTGCATTTTGATAATTCTTTCCTTAGTATAAATAAAGATAGTTTTAAAATTAATAGTGCGAATAAAATGAATCTTGAATTCATTAATAGTAATGATAATGAAAGTCAAATTGATTTAAAGAATGGAAATAGTAATATTAATCTTAAAAAGTTTCAGTCGGGTGATCGTAGTGAATATAGTATTGAATTAAACGTAGGTACAAATAATCAAATTGCGATTACAAATAAAATTATTCTTAAAGCAAGTTCTGGTATTGATATACAATCTAATAATATGATAACGATGACAGCAAGAGATATTAAAATGAGTGTGAGTGGGTCTTTGTCTTTAGATGGTATTTTAAATGTTGGGACACAGTCTGAGTTTGCAATTCGTATGTATTCTAAGAATTTTACTCATGATAATAGTAAGAAATATCTTGTTTTAAAAGCTTCTGATTTAGAAAAAATGTTATATTGATATAATCATTACCGTTGAGGGATGGCTCTTCAAGGTAATACTCTTTTTATAAGAAAAACTGGTAGATCTACTGAATGTGAAGGTAGTTGAGATAGTTCTACACAAACTTGAAAGTGAAATTTTTATAATATTGGAAATTATCTTTCTAACTAAAGGATGATGATATATGGGAATTATAAAAAGGCCAGGAAATGAGTATGATTTTAAAGAGAACTTACTTTATCCAATAAAAGAACTATATTTAACAACTGATAAAGGAGAGAAAGAGATATATAGGCTTGTAGTTAATGGTAGTTTATTTTATGCCAAATGTAAAATTAATTTTAAATGAAATCGACCGAGACTTGGTGATAATAAAATTCATTGAGCTGATCTTCAAACATTAAAATTAAGTGATGGTGTTTGGCATAATTCTTGAACACGCGATGCTCGTGATATTAAAGATTTCTGTATATATGGTTTTTATGGCGATGGATTTTATCTTCGAAATCATAACAAGTATATAAAATATGAAGAAGAAGAATTATCAAATATACTTTATGGTGAAGCACAATGAGGTGATTTTGAAGGATGGTATACTAAAAAAGAGGGTGGAGAGAAAATTGAAAAAATAAGGGATATAAAATCCAAAACAACTTTGTTCGATTATAAAAATAAAAATACTATTCCTGAAATTACACTATATGGTCATTGAAAAGTTCATAGTTTTACAATAAAAGTAAATATTCCAGAATTTTATTGTAAAGAAAAACCAAGTTTGAAATCAAAACCAACATGGCAACCATCAATAAAACAAATGAAGAAAAAATTCGTTTTTACAGTAGAAGAAAATAGTCGCAAAGAAAAATTTTTAGTTTTTCATGAAGTACCTGTATATACAGATATTATTTCTTTTATAGAAAAAAGAATAAATAGAAAATCTATAAAATATGTTACATGAGCAAAGAACATTCTTGGAAACAATGCTAAATTAAAACAAGGACCTCAAAAATTTTTAGGATGGCAAGTTTATGATAATGATTCTTCTGGTTTTGAAAGAAGTCTTTGATGAAATAATGATTCAGATGGCGATTGAACAAAACCAGCATTAAAATCTTATATTGTTTCTGCTGGAAATCTAGGTTCTGGAATAAACACTTTTTATGTTTATCCTTGTTTTCAAGTTCTTGTAATTGTTTTACCAGCAAAAACTTCAAGTGGAAAAACTATAAAAGGAAGCGGAAAATTTTATACTTTTACATTACCAACAGCCAATATATGAGATGAAGATACTGTCGTTGCAGTTTGGAAAGAATCTATAACTACTTATGGAGGATTTATTGAGAAGTATCTTGGTTTTCCACATGGATATCCAGACGGGTATCCAAAATATCATTGGAAGGTTACAAAAAGAGAAGGTATTTATTCTTCTTATTATAATAATGATTATTATGGATATCCGTATTCTTCAACAATAGTTATAGAACTTAAAAAAGATAGTTAATAATATAAAAAGAGAGGTATTTAAATGGCAACTGCTTTAGAAACCATATATCCGCCGCAAGTAGAAACTTTTATGCCTTCTTTCTGTTATAATGAATCTGCTGTAGTATGATTTAAAATACCTTCTTATAGTGAGGATAAAAAAGGATTAATCAAATATATTCATGTATCTATGGTTGATCAACGAAATAATCAAAATGTATTTGCGGGTAAAAAAGGTAATACTACTGTTTACCCGCAATACTATCCTCTTGCATTTAGTTCATCAATGTACGATGAATCAAAAAAAATGTATAAAATTATTATTCCTCCGAAGGTTTTAAAGGGATCTATTTATAATCCTAATCAATATTATAAAATACAGCTACGTTTCGATTTAACAGGAAGTATAAATTATTCTGCTTATAATAATACTTATAACAATCCAACTAATTTTTTTAAAATAGATGGATCAACTGTTACGGCGGATGCTTTAAAATTAGCAAATTATACAAATTATAATCAAGATAATTTTTCAGAATGATCAACAGGGACATTAATAAAGCCTATATTTATTCCAGTTTTATCAATAACAAATATTCTTACAGATATTTATCCTAGTACAGATGTACCAATAGTAGGTCATTTATCTTTTAAAAGAAATATAAACGATGAATCTGATGAAACGACTTCAGAGCGATTATCTTGATATCAAATAAAAATAATTACAAATGATAATAATAAAAAAGAAAGATATAGTAGTGATAAAATTCTTGCAATTAATAATAAAATTAATTATAGAATCAATACTTGGTTTTTAGACCCTGGTAATTATACAATAAAAATAATTTATGAAACAGAAAATGGATATAACCAAACAGAAGAATATCCAATTCAAATTAAAGATTATAACTATGAAGTAGAAATTGAATATAATAAAGATGAACTTATTAATGAAGAAGATGGTTCTATTAAACTTGTCTTAAGAATAGATGAACTTGATCCTGGATATTTAATTGTTAGACGTTCATCACATCGTTCAAACTTTCAACATTGAGATTTAATTTCTACTTATGATATTGAACAGCAACAACAATATGGGGATACTCTAACAATAAAAGATGATACCATAGAAAGTATGACAGGTTATCGATATCAATTACAATATGCTGAGAGAAAAGAAAAAGAAACAGAAATAGACGAAGATAATAAATATGAATATATTTTATATAAACCGCAATATATAGAAGAAGGGAATGTTCTCCATTGTGATTTTTATGGTAGTTTATTCTCAGATAAAGATAAAAAATTAAAAATTAGTTTTAATTTTCAACCATCCAATAGAGCAAATGCGCCTAATCGTTCAAAAGTAGATACTCTTGGAGGACAGTATCCAATTTTTACACAAAATTCAAAATTAAAATATCATATTTATACTATTAATGGTCTTATTTCTACAGAAGATTGCGGCGAATCTTTCTTATCTAAAGAAAAAATTTTTGGGTCTGAATATTATAATTATCGTTATAACAAAGAAGAAGTCACAGATACATCAATTTTAGGTGGAAAGTCTGGTTCATCTATTCCAATTGAAAAAATTCAACCTAATAATGATTGACTCTATGAGCGTGAATATAGAGATGCTGTTGAAGAATGGCTGAATAATGGTAAACCAAAACTCTTTAGATCAATGACAGAAGGTAATATGATAGTCATGTTAGATGGTATCACTTTAACCCCTAAAACTCAGCTAGGCCGCAGATTATATGATTTTAGTGCGACAATGTATGAAATAGGAGACGGAAAAGATTTTAACTCCATTGTTTCTTTTGGATTATTTGATATGAAGAATGATGGTGGATGAGGAATATAAATTTACTAAGGAGGAAAAATGAAAAAGCAATATCCGTATTCTAACGACACAGATTTTCTTAGTAAAATTGATAATTTCCATGTCCGAGAACAATGGGTTAGAATTACTTTACTTGAATATAGTAGTGAAATACCTTTAGAAAATATTGAAGGAAAAGTTACTGGTGGAACTCTCTCAAAGTCAGGGGATTCCACCGTACGCCGCACTTGCAATTTAGATTGCGTGGTTGATGCTTTTAAATATAATCCTGACAGTATTAAAGCGAATTATTCAATATCTAAAAAAATATATCTTGAATTAGGTATTACTAATGATACGGAAGATTATCCTGAAGAAAAAGTTATTTGGTTTCCTCAAGGTGTTTTCTTCATATCAGGATTTTCAATTTCTAATTCTGCTACTGGTAGTGTAGCGATTAATTTAGAGTTTAAAGATAAAATGGCTCAATTAGATGGTACTATTGGAGGAGTTCTTCCAGCAACAACCAGATTTGATACAATAACAACAATAAATAATAATATTATTCAAGATAAGAAAGTTCTTATATATGATATTATTATGGAAACTGTTAATCATTTTGGCGGCGAAGATATTTCTAATATTATTATTGATGATATTCCTAAAAAAGCTAAAAGAATTGTTAAATGAATGGGTCAAGAGTCTGTTTGAATTTATCCGATTTCTAAGAATGGAAAAATATCTTGAGATATTTGTTTTGCATCTGATCTTGATAAAAAACAATCTGCTCACACTCCTATAAACAGTAATGGTCAGATAATAGGTGCAAAAGAATATAAGCAAAATGAAAATATCGGTTATGTCTATGAAGATTTTACTTATAATGAAGAGCTTACTTTTGATGCGGGAAGTAAAGTAACAGATGTTTTAGACAGAATTAAAAGTTGGCTTGGCAACTATGAATATTTTTATGACGAATATGGACAATTTCATTTTCAGGAAATTAAAAATTATTTAAATAATTCTCAATCTGCGAATATTTGAGATAAAATTCTTAATGAAACAACTGATGATGATTATTTATATGAACCAAATCGTGGAAAAGCTGTTTATACTTTTGATGATAGTGTTAATTTAATAAGTATTTCAAATAAGCCAGTTTATGAAAATATTAAAAATGATTTTCTTGTTGAAGGTGTTATAAAAGTTAATAATATTGAACATCCTTGTAGATATCATCTTGTAATTGATGATAAACCCACAATTAATTTAGAAGGATATGACAATATTTTAATGTATACAGACCCTCTAACAAATAACATGACTATCACAAAACCAGAAATAGTTACTCCTCAAAAAGATTCTTCCCAAGAGTATAAATGAATTTTACCAGAATTTGCGGAAGATGGAAAAATTTATGGATTGCTAGAAGAACCAAAAGATTTTGTCTATAAAAAAACATTGACAGATATGAATGATTTTGCAGTAGAATATAATAATTTAGTCAATGAAGAAAATTCACTTATTTCTGAAGATGGAGAAATAATTCAAGACAGTTTGAATGAAACTGTAAAAGATTATTTGTTTAATTTATTAGAAACTTATATGGAATATGATGATTTTGTTGCATATAAACCAAAATATAGAGATACCATTTTTACATTAGTTAGACGTTTGCATCAATATTCTTTTACAAAAAAAGTACCTCTTCCAACAACAACCGACTATTATGATGAATTATATACTCGATATGGCGTAGACATGTCTGTTGCTGTAAATACTGATGCTAATGGACAAAATTTAATTGCAGAAAGAATTTCTTGGTGCGGGTGCCTATTACAATTATTATATGATTCTTTTGAGAATATTAGTGATAAATATAAACAACAACCTCCCGCAAAATATAAAGATATGAATTATTGAAAAAGTATTAATGTACCAATTAAAAATTTATGAGACGGTATTACTACAGAAGAGAGTAATGAATTAAAAGCTATTCAAAAAAGAAAATGTTCAGAATATATAGAAGAGATAATAATAAAACAGAAACAATTAAAAATATTAATTGAACAATATGGGCAAATGATTAATGAAAATAATTTTAGAATTAATCAATACAATGAAAATTCAGACATATCAGAAAATGAACAAGCCGTAAAAAATGAATTAATTTCAATAAGAGATAATATTTTAAATAAACAAGTTGATTTATTTAAAGCAGAACAAGATATTTGCGGGAAACGATTAACAATATTATATGCTATACTTACCGCACTTGGAGCACCAAGTTCCGCAGTAGGTGAAACATATTACACTGTTGATATATCTATGCCTGTTTTAACAACATCTTTTTGGTATTTTAATATTAATAAAGATAAAGATAATTATGGATGAAATGAAATTGAGTGATATAAGTATTATCATAAAAATACAGGGATAGAAGAATATTATCCTAATGGATTAGGTTCTATGACATATATTGATTATTCAAAAATTAATTGAGAAGAACCAGAATCAAGAGAAGATATTCCTTCAATGAATCGTTATTCATCTTGATATCAAAATTATTATATTGATTATGCTGAAAAAAATGATATGCCATATTTTAATGATGAACTAGATTCTTATATTCCAACAAATTGACGAACAGAATTGTTCTTAATGGGACTACGAGCAGAAGAAAATGGAACAGACCCAGGGCATTATTATCAAGAATTGAAACTTAACTGGCCCGCAGTTTTTGATTTTAAAAATGAACAGTTAGTAGCAACAACTATTAAATATCTTGATTATTTTGTTGGTAATACTGGTGTAATATTAAGTGATGGTTATAACTTTAATGAAAACACTGCCAACGCAAATACTTCTAAAGCTAAATTTAATGCTAAAGAAAGTGCTCTTATACAAAATCTTTTATCAGTTTATGAAAATGGCAGTTACTATTATTTCTTTGATATGATAGATAGCTCTTCTCCAACTTGAGGAGAATATAGTGTAAATAATATAGGGCGTCGTACTAATGTAAATGTAAATAAAAATATTAATTGTTTATTTGCACCGCATATTCCAGACTATGCTTTTGTTAATGTTAGTGGTTTAAATACTCAAAAGCGTAAAGAAATTTTTGCAGAACTTGAAGATATTGCTGAGGATATTATTCAAATAACAGATAATTTTTATGATAATTTTGCTACAGGTCAACTTAAACAATCTGCTTATGAACAAATTAGATATGACTTACAAGAGTATACTTCATATCAAAACACTGTAAGCATTTCCGCAATTCCTTGTTTTTATTTAGAACCTGGTGTTCGAGTTGAAATAAAAGATCATACTACAAATACTTATGGTGATTATATAGTAAAAAATATCTCTATTCCTCTTGGAATTGGAAATAATATGTCAGTAACTATGTCTAAAGCAATAGAACGAATTTAAGGAGGCTTATATGGATATAGCTACAATTAGTATTTTGATTATAACAATCAGTTGTATAGTTGGATTGACTGAATGAGTAAGAACAATAAAAAATGATACCGGAAAAACAGTTGCGCAAATTCGGACTCTTGAAACTAAAATGAATCATATTGAAGAACAATTAGGTGAATTAGAAAAATCAGAAGAATTAATTGAAGCTACTGTCCATAAAGCCATTGAAGAAAAAATTGTTAATGAAAAAACTCTTGCTTTAATTCAAGAAAAACTTAAACTTCAAAAATAATATCAAAAAATAATTTTAAATAACAAAAGATAATAATGATTATTAACTGAAAATTAAATATAATGGAAAAAGAAAAATAGCTACTAGAGGAGAAATATGGATATAACAACAATTTCTATAATAATAGCTATTATTGGTTGTTTAGTTGGTGTCGCAGGATGATTACGAAATAGTAAAGTAGATGCCAGTGAACAAAAAGCTACAGAATCAGAAATAAAGACTAAACTTGATTTTATGTCTAATGATATTAAAGAAGTTAAAGTTGATGTTCGATCTTTTAGTCGTGATTTACAAGAGGTTAGAACTATTGCAATTTCTGCAAAAGCTGAGGCTGAACGAGCCAATAGTAGAATAAATCAATTAATTGAAGATGAAAAGGATGTATAAAAATGGATGCAATAGTAAATTATCTTACTATTGGGGATGAAACAAGAGAAATTGCTGATTCGCAAAGTCGTGAAGATATTGAGTTACTTAAAACTCAAGTAGAAGAGAATAGAGCAAATATAGAATATATTGCAACGATTATGAATATTGATCTTTCTCAAAAATAAAATTTTAAAGGGAGCTTTTATAGCTCCCCTTTTTTTATTTATTCAAAAAACGATAATATATACTTTTTAATTTTTAAATATTATAGGTGTAATTTCACCTGGAATTCCTATTTTATTTGTTATACGTATAAGAGATAAAGGAGTGGATGT
>CAMOWA010000023.1 GCA_946628005.1 uncultured Caryophanales bacterium | reverse complement strand
ACTAAACGCCGACAATAGTGAATGCGAAGATAGGTAGTTGCGTAGAATTTTTTTTGTTTTATAACAAAAAGTGACAAGAAGAAAAATATTTTAATGAATAGAGTTGTATAACTCTTTTTTTTTGGTATAATAAAATCTAGGTGATAAAAATGGATTTTAAAATAACAACATACTCAGAAGAAGAGACTATCGAATTAGCACAAAATATTGAGTCAGAAAAATTTCCTAATATGGTAATTTGCTTACGTGGAGATTTAGGAAGTGGAAAAACTGTATTTACAAAAGGATTTGCTCAAGCACTTGAAGTAAAAGAAGAAGTTACCTCTCCAACATTCACAATAATAAAAGAATATACATCAGGAGAAATGCCACTTTACCATATGGATGTATATCGCTTAGATGGCAAAGTAGATGATCTTGGCATAGAGGAATATTATAATAAAAAAGGAATTACAATCATCGAATGGGCAGATATGATTGAAGACTACCTACCTGAAAAAAGACTTGATATAAGAATAAAAAATTCATCAGAAGATGAAGATAAAAGAATTATTACAATTACACCTCACGGAAGAAAATATGAGGAATTATGTGAGGCTATTCTATGAAAATTTTATATATAGATACTTCATCTAGTTTTTTATATTCTGCAATATACAAAGATAATACAATTATTTCAGAAGTAAAAGAGGAATACGGGCAAAGTTTATCGGAAGTTACTTTACCAAAAATTGTTGAAATGTTTACCAACAATAATTTATCCCCAAAAGATGTGGATAAAATTATTGTTGTAAATGGACCGGGAAGTTTTACTGGAATTAGAATTGGAGTAACCATTGCTAAGGTATTTGCATGGACGTTAAAAATTCCTATTACAACAATATTATCTCTTGAAGCAATGTCAATCTCTTCAGAAACAAATAGTTATCATGTTCCAATAATCAATGCTAGGAGAGGCTTTGTTTTTGCAGCAATTTACGATGAAAAGCAAAATTGTATATTAAAACCTCAACATATTAAAATAACAGAGCTAAGAAAAGAATTGGATAAATTAGGAGATTATGAAATAATTTCAAATGATGAATTTGATGAATTTAATAATATAAAAAAGTATAATCCAAATATATTAAAAATAGTTGATTACATTAAGGATAAAAAAGAAATATCTCCACATGCTGTTAATCCAGAGTACTTAAAATTAACGGAAGCCGAAGAAAATAACAAATGATAATAGAAATAACAAATGATAATCTTAAAATTTTAGATAACTCTTTTATATCAACAGAAATGATAAAGACTGAACTATCTAATAATCCTTTTGCACATTTTTTAATTCTTCAAGAAAATAAAGAAATAATTGGATATTTATATTATAGTGATATCTATGATAGAGCAGAAATAAATCAATTTGAAGTTAATTTAATCCACAGAAATTGTGGAAAAGGGAAAACTTTAATGGACTATTTTATTCATACTGTGGATAAAGATATAACATTAGAAGTTAAAATTGATAATGTTCCAGCAATTTCAATATATAAAAAGTTTGGATTTCAAAAAGTTGCAATACGAAAAAATTATTACAATGGAACAGATGGAATATTAATGGAAAGAAAAAACAGGACTCTTTGAAAATAGGGCCTTTTATGTTAAAATATAGTAGAAATGTGGGTGATACAATGAAAGATACATACGTATTAGGAATAGAAAGTAGCTGTGATGAAACAAGTATATCTATTGTTAAAAATGGAGTTGAAGAGATTGCAACAGTAACCTCATCCCAAATTGATATTCATAAAAATTATGGTGGGGTTGTCCCAGAAATAGCAAGTAGACAGCATGTAAAAAATATTACGATTGTTTTAGAAGAATGCTTTGAAAAAGCGAATATGACAATGGATGATATTGATGCAATAGCAATTACATATGGACCAGGATTAATAGGATCATTATTAATAGGCCTTGAAGCTGCAAAAACCTTATCTTTCATATACAATAAACCATTAATTCCAGTACATCATATTGCTGGACATATTTACGCTAATAGTATTGGACACGAAATGCAATTTCCACTCTTAGCAATAGTTGTAAGTGGAGGACATACTGAACTTATTGTGATGGAAAGTCACTATAGATTCAAAAAAATTGGTGGAACTTTAGATGATGCAATTGGAGAATGCTATGACAAAGTAGCTAGAGTATTAGATTTAGAATATCCTGGTGGACCAAAACTTGATAAATTAGCAGCCGAAGGGGAACCAACATATAAATTACCAGTGCCTCTAAGAGATGATAGTTATAACTATTCATTTAGTGGATTAAAGAGTGCAGTAATTAATTTAGTACATAATGAAGAACAAAGAAATAATACATTAAGAAGAGCTGATTTAGCCGCATCATTTCAAAAGGTAGCAGTTGAGGCAATTGTAAATAAGGCAAAAAAAGCCATTATAGAAAAAAACATTAAAAATGTTATTATAGCCGGAGGAGTAGCAGCAAACAAAAAGTTAAGAGATTCTGTAAAAGAGCTAACAGAAGAATTAGGAGTGAACTTCTCCGTTCCGCCATTGAAATATTGTACCGATAACGGAACAATGATAGCAGCAGCAGGATACTATGCTATGAAAGATGGAAGAAAAGCAGATTTGAATCTGAATTCAAAATCACAAGACACATTACAATAATGTGTCTTTACGTTTTTCTAAAAAAAATTGCATAAAAGCTATTACAAAAATAAAAATATGGTATAATATAATAGAATAGGGAGGGTAGAAAATGATAAACAGAGTGGTTTTAAATGAGACATCTTATTTCGGAAGAGGTTCAAGAAGAAAAATAGCAGATGAAATAAAATCGAGAGGGTACGAAAAAATTTTAGTTGTTTCTGACATTAATTTATTAGAAGCAAATGTTACAACAATGGTAACAGATATATTAACAGAAGCAGGAATAACTTTTTTTGAATATTTACACGTAAAATCAAATCCAACTATTAAAAATGTACAGGATGGTCTAAGTGTTGCTCAAATGAGTAATGTTGATGCTATAGTTGCCGTTGGTGGAGGAAGTGTTATTGACACTGCAAAAGCAATTTCAATAATAATGACAAACCCGGAACATAGCGGAGTAACAAGTTTAGCAGGTGCTATTGAAACCAGAAAAAAAGGACTACCATTAATAGCATTGCCAACAACGGCAGGTACAGCAGCTGAAGTAACAATTAATTACGTTATTACAGATGAATCAAACATGAAAAAGATGGTATGTGTGGATGTTCATGATATTCCAGTATGTGCAATTATTGATCCAGACCTTATGGAAAAAATGCCACAAAGCTTAGCAGCATCAACAGGAATGGATGCTCTAACTCATGCAATGGAAGGATATATAACAAAAGCAGGTTGGCTAATTCCAGATATGTTTCATATAAATGCAATGGCTTTAATTTATAAAAATTTAGAGAATGCCGCAAATGAAAAAGATGAAATAGCAATTGAAAAAATGGCATATGCTCAATATATTGCTGGTATGGGATTTTCAAATGTAGGACTAGGAATTGTACATTCCATGGCGCATTCACTAGGAGCATTTTTTGATACCCCACATGGTCTAGCTAACGCTATATTACTACCACATGTATTACGTTTTAATGGAGAAGAATGTCCTGATTTATTTAGAAATATGGGGAGAGCTTTCGGTCTAGATATGGATAATTTATCAGACAAAGAAGCTGTTGAAAAAGTAGCAGATGCTGTAGCTGATTTATCAAAAAAAGTAAAGATTCCACAAACACTAAGAGAAATAGGAATACCAGAAGAAATGATTCCTGCATTAGCAAATCAAGCAATTAATGATCCTTGTACACCAGGAAACCCAAGAGATGTAACTGTAGATGATTTAATATCAATCTATAAGCAAGCATATTAAAGAGAAAAAAATGTTAAGAGCAAAAGTTGGACATAGTATAAATCCAGATGATTATATTGCAGGAATGGAATCTATAAAAGAATCAGCAAAAGACTTTTTAAATGTAAAATGTAATTTTGTTTTTACTTCCGAGAAAAATAATATACAAAATATAGTAAAAGGAATCAGAAGTACATCATCAGCTCCTATTATTGGTTGCACAAGTAGTGGAGGTATCATGATTCCAGAAGGATATATTACCTCTGAAAATGGCTTTGTTGGAATAATGTCATTGAATGATCCAGAAATGATTGTTGGAGTAGGATGTCATGAAGCTGGAAAAAACCCCAGAGCAATAGGAAGAAAAGTTGCTATGGAAGCAGTGGAAAACGCTGAAACCTTAAGATCACCAGCATATTTTTATATGGTTGCTTCTCCAAAGGATGAAGAAGAATATCTTATGGGAATTCAAGATGTTATTGGAAGAGTACCAATGTTTGGAGGAAGTGCAGCAGATGATAACATTGAAGGAAAATGGAAAATAATATGTAACGATAAAGAAGTAACAGATGGTGTCGCTGTAGCTTTCTTTTACACAGATAATGAAATGGAAAATATATTTACTGGTAACTATAAAGAAACAAATAATATTGGATTAATTACAGAAGTGAAAAATGATAGAGAACTAGTTTCAATTGACGGAATTTCATCGTTAAAAAAATATTCACATTGGATTAATGAAAATCCAGCTAATTTAAAAGGAAATAATTTATTGAAAAAATCAGTTTTACAACCACTTGGAGTTAAAGATTCATTAGGAAATCTTACAGTGATTCGACAACCTATGATTGGAAATGATTTTGGAACAAAAACAATAAATGATGATACTATTACATTAGGCAATAAAGTAGTAGAAGGAACTGCAATTATTCAATGCGTAGCAGATGAAAAAACATTAATTGAATCAGCTACAAGTACAATAAGAGAATTAAAAAGAAGAGCTTTTAATCCACCTGCAGTTTATCTATTATTTCATAATGCTTCTAGAAAAATGCAGTTTGAAGATAAATTAGATCAAATTCATAAAGAACTATTAAAAGAAACAAGAGGAGTACCATTTATTATGCCATTTACATTTGGTGAATATGGATTTTGTGAACATTCAGCTAATATATGTGGTGGACTAATGTTATCATATGTTGTATTATGTAGAAAATAAAAAATCAAAGTCACTTTAGAACTTTGATTTTTTGTTTTTAGTCTTTATTAATAAATCAAGAGCATAATACATAATTGAAGAAATAAGAGAAAGTACAAATATATTTGAAATAACTAAATCTAAATTAAAGATTTGAGATCCATACATTATTAAGTATCCAATCCCGCTTTTTGAAACTAGTAATTCTCCCATAATTACTCCAATCAAACTCATAGAAATATTAACTTTTAAAGTAGCTATTATAGTTTGAAAACTATATGGAAGAATAAGTTTATAAAACATCTTCCATTTACTAGCATGAAAACTTTTGAACAAAAAAATATAATTACTAGGAACAGAAGAAAAAACACTATAAATATTAATAATAGAAGAAAATACTGTAATAGTTACAGCCATAAATATTACGGAATGAACACTAGCTCCTACCCAAATAATGATTAATGGTCCTAGTGCTACCTTTGGAAGAGAATTTAACATTGTAATATATGGATCAATTATTTTTGAAAATAGAGGAAATCTCCATAATAAAAATGACATTATAATACTAATAATTGTTGATATAATAAAACTAAGAAAAACTTCTATAAAAGTAACACTAATATGTACAAACAAGGAACCATCTTGTAGCAATGAATAAAGAATTTTTATAATTTTACTTGGACTAGAAAATAAAAAAGTATTAATAACATGACATTTTCCTAATATTTCCCATATAATTAAGAATATCAGAATAATCATTATTTGAAAAAAATAAATTATTCTTTTTTCTTTTTTATGTTTTTTTACAAATAATTGATGTTCTAAACTAAATTTGTTCATCTAAATCACTCCATATTTGATTATAATATTTTGAGAAATTGCTTTTTTCTCTATTTATAGAAGGAAGGTCATTACAATTCCATTCTAGAGAATATTCATTTTTTACTATAGCAGGTCTTTTTGAAAGAACAATAACACGATTAGACATAGAAATTGCTTGGCTAATATCATGAGTAACCATAATAGCAGTCTTTCCTTCATTTTTTATGATATTATAAATATCATCGTTAATTTTAATACTAGATTGATAATCTAATGCTGATGTAGCTTCATCTAGAAGCAAAATATCTGGTTTAGTAGCCAAAGTTCGAATAAGTGCACATCTTTGTTTCATACCTCCAGATAAATTACTTGGATACTGGTTAATAAACGGCTCTAAACCATATGTTTTTATTAAATAAAGAACATATTGCTTACTTTTGTCATTAAGCTGTCCAGTTAATTCTAATCCTAACAAACAATTTTCTAAAATCGTTCGAAAAGGTAATAAAGAATGATCTTGCAACATATAGGCAATTCGGTATCCTTTTTTTATGGAAATCTCTCCTTCAGATTGTTTTGTTAAGCCACTTAAAATAGATAAAAGAGTAGATTTACCACAACCACTAGGACCAACAATAGAAATAAAATCATTCTCATATACAGAAAAATTAATATCTTCAAGAGCAGTAATTTCAGTATTTAAATTATGATATTTTTTATGTAAATGACTAACTTCCAAAAGTTTTTTCATAACATTCCCCTCATTTTATAATATGATTATTTATAAATTATTGTTAGGATATTTATTCCATTAAAAGATAAAAAAACAAAGTATAAAAATACTTTATTTTATTGTATAGAATAGTTTCTTATAAGCTACCTTTTCTTTTAATTCTCCATAATCAATCATTATGTCTTGAAGATGATTAAAGGATTCTTCAGTAAATTTAGTTGTTTTTGGCCAAGTATCATTTTTACGATATCGTGATATAGCACTTTTAATATCATCTAAAGATGTATCTGGAAACTGAGAAGAAATTATTTTGGCAACTTCTAAATCACTATGAGTATGAACATAGTCTAATCCCATTTGTATTGCTTTATCAAAATTCTTTATAAGACCTTTATGTTTATTTATAAAGCTTTTTCTTGCAGAATAAGAAGTATAAGGCACAATTCCACCTAGTTCTCCAACACTTGCAACAACATACCCATATCCTTGTTTTTCTAACATAGTAGCAGTAGGTTCAAATAAGGTAACAAAGTCTCCTTGGCCTCCAATAAATGCTCCACTCATCGCCGCAAAAGCAATTGATGTATCAATATCCAAATCAGAAGGACTAATATTATTTTGTTTTAAAGCATATTCAAATGTCATTTCAGGCATACCACCAGCTCTACCACCAATAACTGATTTGTTTTTTAGATCACTCAAAGAGAAGTTCTTATATGGTTTTCTAGATACAATAAAAGTACCATCCCTTTGTGTTAATTGGGAAAAAGTTTTTAAATAATTTTTTTCTCCACCATTATAAACATAAATAGTTGCTTCACTTCCACAAAGACCAATATCTGCATCTCCAGAAAGTAAAGCCGCTGATACTTTATCTGCTCCACTAGTTAAAATAAGTTCAACATCAATTCCATTTTCTTTAAAATAACCTTTTTCTAAAGCAACATACATAGGTGCATAAAAAATAGTATGAGCAACTTCTGCTAAATTAATCCTTTCAGTATCTTTAGATTTTTTTATGCGAGTATTTTTAAACATATGGAAAAATATAGTTATAATAACCAAAAAACATAAAATAACAATAAATAATCTTTTTTTCATAAATATCTCCTATCATAATAAAATATGAAATAAAAAATAATATGAATGGGTATATATAATATGTTGTAAAGTTTAACAAATGTTTTATAAAAATAGAAATAATAATACTAAAAATATTGTTGATAAACAAAGTTTTACTTGAAAAAATAAGAATTTTGTGATATAATATAGCAAATTATGGGAGGGATGGATAATGAGTAGGTTATTAAGTAAAAAATATATATTTATAATCATACTATTATTTATTTTTAAACTTTCTATAGTTTATGCTAAAGTAGATTCAATTGAATTAGCAGAAGATAAAAGTACAAAAAGTTATATAGCAAACATAAATTTTCCATATAAAAAAACTATTGATGGAAAATATTTATATTGTCTAAATATAAATAAAAAAACAGCAAAAAATATTAAAGCAAATATTGTAGAAAATAGTACTATTATTGATGGAGGGGTTATTTATATTTTAAAAAATGGATATCCAAATAAGTCTATAACTGGAGACAAAGACAAGGATTATTATATAACGCAGACAGCAATATGGTGGTATTTAGATACAGTGTATGAAAGTACAAATTTAGGAAAACAATTTAAAGAAAACGGAACAGATTCTTATAATTTAAGAAAATATGTGAAAGAATTAAAAGATAATGGATATAAACATAGAAATGATGATTTAAAAGTAAATAATTCAATAGTTATAAAGGATTTAAATGTATCATTAGATAATAATTATTATGTAACAAATAATATTCAATTTGATAGTAAAAATATAAATAGTTATAAAATGGAAATACAAAATGCGCCAAAAGGAACAAAAATAATTATTAATGATGAAGAAAAAGAATATCAAAGTATAATAGAAGGAAATAAAAATGATTTGGTAAAAATTAAAATACCAAATGAAAATACTAAAAATAGAAATATTAAGTTAATTATAAGTACAATAATTAATAATTACATGGCTTATGAATACCAACCAACAGATAAAGATATGCAAAATCTTGTATTACTAGAAAAATCGAGCAGTGAATTAATTGAAGAAAAAGATTTATCAAAATTAATGAGTATAAATGAAGAAGTGGTAGACGTACCAAATACTGCTTCTACATCATCTTTTGCAATCACTTTTTTAGGTGTACTAGTTTCCTTATTTGGAGTTAGGTGGATAAAAGAATATGAATAAAGAAAGAAGAAAAATATCTCCAACAACTACAGCAGCTATTGGAGCAATAATAACAATTGTAGGAGGCTTTTTACTTTCATATAATTATATAGAATCAAAAAAGATAGTTGCATATGATTATATGGCAAACATGTTCTATAACGGAACAGAAATTGTAGAAGTAGAGCCAGAAGAAGAAGTAATTCCTCCAATAGAAGAAGAAAGAACAGAAGAAGTAACGGACGAATACATCGGATATCTAACAATCCCAAAAATTAATCTAACAAAAGGATTTTTAGATAAGAGGTCAGCAGAGAATGATGTAGAAAAAAATATACTTGTGGTAGATGGATCAAACTATCCAGATAAAGAAAAAGGAAACTTAATTCTTGCAGGACATTCAGGTACGGGATGGAAAGCATTCTTTAATGATTTATATAGATTACAACCAGGAGATACAGCATATATAACATATAAAGGGAAAAAATATGTATATTCATTTATTAATATATATACTCAACCAAAAGTTGGAAAACTAGCAATATATCGTGATTACGATAAGACAACATTAACATTAATTACTTGTACAAATAATGATTCAACAACTCAGACAGTTTATATAGCAGAATTAATTAATATAGAAGAATAAAAAAAGGGGTTGGTAATATGAGTAAAATTTCACTAGCAGAAAAATGGCAAATATTACTAGAAGTTACTAAAAGTTCATATTGGTTTTTATTAATCATAGTATTATTAGGAATACTTGGAATAATGTTACTAAACACAAATAAAAAAACAAAAAATAGAAACAAAAAAATATATATAGTATCATCAAGTATAATAGTAGTCTTAATAATAATTATGTATCATGGACCAATAACAAATATTTTTGATTATATGATGAATAACTTGTTTATAGCAATATATTTTCCAAATTTAGCAATATATTTTGCTGCACTAATCATTATGAATATCATTTTATGGATAAGTCTATTTCATTCAAAAACATCAGAAATAATCAAAAAAACAAATATAACTGTTTATATTTTAATGAATTATTTACTAGTATTAATATTAAGCATAATTAATAAAGACAACTTAGATGTATTTACTCAAAGCTCTGTATATAACAATAAAAACGCAACAGCATTAATTGAATTATCTAGTTTACTATTTATTATATGGATTCTATTTTTAATAGTTTACAAAATTATTTTAAGTTATCTAACAAAAGATGAAAAAGAAAAAATAAAGAAGGTAATAGTAACAAAACCAATAAAAGTATTACCAAATAATTATGAACCAATTAATGTTCCTAATTATTCATATGGAAATATAAATAAAAAGAAAGAAGATATTTATGAAAAAGAATATCAAGATAATAAAAAAATAACTCAAGAATTTGAAAAGCTCCTTACAGTAGATGATTACAAATTACTATTAAAAATATTAAAAGAGCAAAAAGAAAAAGAACAACAAGAAAAATTAATGAAAGAAGAAAGAGAAAAAAGAGAAAAAGAACAACAAGAATGGTTACAATTTGAACAAGAAAGAAAAGAAGCTATGAGAATTGAAAAAGAAAGAAAAGAGGCCTTTAGATTAGAACAATTAAGAATAGAAGAGTTACAAAAGAGAGAATTAGAGCAAGAAAAAGAGAAGTTTACAGAACTAGAAATGTTATATAGAGGTATTCGTTAAAAGTGAAAAGTCAAATTAAAGACTTTTCATTTTTTTTACATTTCTTCTTTTACTTTCAGAAAACAAAAAAGTAAGTTATAATAGAAAAGACAGGAAGTGAATAAAATGAATTTAGAAGATTTAAATGATAAACAAAGAGAAGCGGTTTTATATAATGATGGGCCACTTCTTATTATTGCTGGAGCCGGTGCCGGTAAAACAAAAACCCTTACAACAAAAATTGCATTTCTAATAGAAGAAAAAGATGTTAGTCCATATAACATTTTAGCAATTACCTTTACCAATAAAGCTGCTAAAGAAATGAAAGATAGACTGTTTTTACAAATAGGAAATGATGCAAAAAAATTAACAGTATCAACTTTTCATAGTTTTGGTCTAAAACTATTAAGAGAAAATTATGAAAGGCTAGGATATGATAAAAATTTTGTAATAATGGATAGTGATGATTCCTTAACAGTCGTAAAAAAAATAATTAAAGATATGGGATATGATCCAAAAATCTACAATCCAAGAGCTATACGAAATAAGATTAGTAGTTGTAAAAATGAAATGACATCTCCAGCCCAATATGAAAGATTTGCAGTTAGTGATTACGAAAAAGTAATAAAAGAAGTTTATGAAAAATATGAGACAAAACTACAAAGAAATAATTCAGTAGATTTTGATGATTTACTATTACTACCAATAGAATTATTCAAGAAAAATCCAGATGTATTGGAAAAATATCAGGATTTATATCAATATATCTTAATTGATGAATATCAAGATACAAATGAAGCCCAATATATATTAACCAAATTACTTAGCGAAAAAAATAGAAAAATTACTTGTGTTGGGGATGATTCACAAAGTATTTATAGCTTTAGAGGAGCGAATTATAAAAATATTTTAAATTTTGAAAAAGATTATAAAGACGCTAAAACAATCCTTTTAGAGCAAAATTATCGTTCAACGAGTACAATATTAAATGCTGCAAATCAAGTTATAAAAAATAATAAAATGAAAAAAGAAAAAAATCTTTGGACAGCAAGAGGAAAAGGCGAAAAAATAAAATATTATCGAGCATTTAATGAGAGAGATGAAGCTCAATATGTTATTTGTAAAATAAAAGAATTAATAAATAAAAATATAGAATATAAAGACATAGCAGTTCTTTATAGAACAAACGCTCAATCTCGTGTAATGGAAGAGGAAATGTTAAAAGAAAATCTTCCTTATAGAGTAGTTGGTAGTTTTTATTTCTATTCTAGACGTGAAATAAAAGACTTAATTGCCTATTTAAGATTAATTCATAACTATAAAGATAATGTTTCCTTACTAAGAGTAATTAATACACCAAAAAGAGGAATTGGACTTAAAACAATTGAAAATTTAACTAAAATAGCAGATGACAATGAAATAAGTTTATATGAAGCTATCTCATCAGGAAAAGAGTTAGAGTTTAAAAATCTAATAGAAAGACTAAGAGAAGTATCCGAAAATTTAACATTAACTGAATTAATTGATAAAGTCCTTGATGCCTCCGGAATGAAAAAAGAATTAGAAACAGAAGGAAGTCTAGAATCAGAAGTTAGACTTGAGAACCTAGAAGAATTTAAATCAATTACTAAATCTTTCGAAGAAAGAGAAGGACTAGTATCTCTAGAAGAGTTCTTACTAGAAATAAGTTTAATAAGTGATGTGGAAGAGTATAAAGATGATCCAAATAGAATCAGTTTGATGACTGTTCATTCTGTAAAAGGATTAGAATATAACCATGTATTTGTTATAGGAATGGAAGAAGGCATATTTCCACATATGAATTCTTTAATGGAAAGTAGTGATGTAGAAGAAGAAAGAAGATTAATGTATGTAGCAATTACCAGAGCAAAAGATGATTTACATCTAGTAAATGCTAGAAGAAGAACATTATTTGGTAAAGAGCAAATTAATCCAGTAAGCAGATTCTTAAATGAAATAAATAAAGATTTAATTGAAACAAATGTAAAAGAAGAATTTAAGAAAGAAGAACAAAAAATAGAGGTAGGAGAAATGTTTAGGGAAGAAGATATTGACTATCAAGTAGGAGATTATGTTTATCACGAAACATTTGGAACTGGAAAAGTAGTAGAAGTAACCAATACATTAGTAAGTGTAGCTTTTAAACATCCACACGGAATAAAAAAATTGATGAAGAATCATAAAAAGTTATCAAAAGTATAAAATACCAAATAGTTGTAGATTAAAAAAAATGTGTTATAATGAAATTAATCAAGAGTAAAGGAGAATTTTATGAGTAAAGAATTGACTTTAGTTATTTTAGCGGCCGGTATGGGAAGTCGTTTTGGAGGATTAAAACAAATTGAGCCAATGGGACCTAATGGAGAATTTATAATAGATTATTCCATATATGATGCAATAAAAGCAGGTTTTAATAAAGTCGTTTTTTTAATTAAAGAAGAAAATTATGATATTTTTAAAGAAACAATAGGTAGTAGAGTAGAAAAACATATTAAGGTAGAATACTGTTTCCAAAATAATGAAAATGTTCCAATTTTTTATGAAGAGTTAAAAGAAAGAAAGAAACCTCTAGGAACAGCTCATGCTATACTTTGTTGTAAAGATAAAGTAAATGAACCATTTATGATAATTAATGCAGATGATTTCTATGGAAGAGATGCCTTCATACAGGGAGCTAATTATTTAAAAAATATAAAGATAGATGATTTTCCACATAAATATGGAATGGTAGGATATCTTGTAAAAAATACTATTACAGAAAATGGAGCTGTTAAAAGAGGCGTATGTGAAATAGAAAACGGTTTATTAACAAATATTGTGGAAAGTAATGTTGGGAGGATAGATGATGGAACAATTGAAGCAGTTCCGCTAAATGAAGCATTACCAAAATTTAAAGTCAATGAAGATGACACTGTTTCTATGAATATGCTTTTATTTGATCCAAGCATTATGGAATATATTGATAGTAATTTTAAAGGTTTTTTAGAAGAAAATAAAGATAATTTAGAAAAATGTGAATATTTAATTCCAGATGTATTATTTAAATCAATAGAAGAAAAAGAATCAATTTGTAAAGTTATTCCAACAACTGCAACATGGTATGGTGTAACATATAAAGAAGATGCTCCTAGTGTAAAAGAATCAATAAAAAAATTAGTAGATAATGATGAATATCCACTACATTTGTGGAAAAACTAAAAAGGATAGAGGAAAAATGAAAAAGATAATTATTAATATATTTATATTACTATTATTGATAGTAGGAACAGTTAAAGTAAATGCAGAAGAAAAGAAAGAAATAAAAAAAGTAGGAGAAGGCGAAAATTTTATTGTAAAGTATAATGATGAAAATCAGTTTACTGTTAAAGGAATTTCTTTAAATATATATGAATCAAATAAAGAAACAAAGAATGAAGATTCCGACAAATATTTTAATGAGCAACCTTTAAAAACAATTAATATACCAATAGAAGATATTGTAATTTCACCAACATATAAAGAAGATAAAGTTTTTGGGAATCAAGCTTTATATATCAATTTAAATTATAATTTAACAGAAGAAAAACTAAAATTATATTTACAAGAACAAATAGAATCAGTATCAGCAGATAAGTCATATATGATTGACATTATGTTAAAATATTCATTAGATAGTTACCCATCAGAATATACAAAGTTTTATAGATATCAATTTTTAAGAGGATCTGTAAAAGCTTTTGAAAATGTTTTTGGTGATGAAAATGCTAATCCATATACAAATATGGAAATAAATCCAGAAAATGATATAACTCAATTATTAAATAGCTGTTTAATTGAAAAAGAAGATGATGAAGTAGTGTTCACATACTACGATACAGCAGAACAATTAGCAAATGAAGAAAATTTAGGACAAGCTGTTAACTTTTTAATAGAATCTAAAACAGAATTAAAATCAGGTGATTCATCATTTGACAAATTAATTTTATTTCATAATTTAAAAGATGAAGAATATTTTATTAATAAAATTAGAGAACAAGCTGCAGAAGAAAATATAGACACACCAAGCAGTGAAGATTTTTCAATAAATCCAAAAACAGATATTTCAGATGAAAAAAGTCAAGATGATGCTCAAATAGTTAAAGTAGATAATACAAGTGCCAACAAGAACTCAATAATAGTATTTTTAAGTATATTTATGATTATTATGGGGGTAATTGTAATTATCTCAACAATTTCTATAAAAAAAAGTAGAGCATATAATAATTAATATAAAATCAGGGGGGATAAAATGAATAAAATATATATAGGAATAAATAATGAAGGATGTCTTACAGGAGTTATATATACTTACTTTCAAGATAGATATAAGATTAATTATTTTATAGAAGGAGAAAATAACTTTCTAAAGAATATACAAAATAAAAAGAATATAATGAAATATTTAAAAGAAAGCTACTCATTAATTTTGATTGAAGGGATTCCCTATAAAGCATTTCTAGGAAAAATGAAAATAGAAGGATGTTCTTAAAATCCAGAGAATATTTACTATGAAATAATAGGTGAAGAAGAAGGAACAGAAGTAAGTGAAGCTATTAATAATTTAGATAAATCAATGATAAAACATCTTCAATCTAAATCACCACAATATATAAAAAAAATAGATGTAGATTTATTATAATATAAAGAAACATTTATTTTTTTTTATTAATTATAAGAAGTGATTTTTTTTAAGGAAAAATAATGATATACTAAAAAAGAAAAGGTGATTACATGAAAGATAGAATGATTGAATTAATTGATATAATAAATGAAGCAGATTATAATTATCATACTCTAGATAATCCGACTATAACAGATCAAGAATATGACAAATATTTAAGAGAACTATTTGAAATTGAGGAAATACACCCAGAATGGATAAGAGAAGACTCGCCTACGCAACATGCTGGTGGAAAAATAATAGATGGATTTGAAAAAGTAACTCATAAAATTCCAATGATGTCATTATCAGATGTTTTTTCGGAAGAAGAATTGATTTCATTTGATGAAAGAATAAAAAAAGAAGGAATTACTCCAGAGTATATGTGTGAACTAAAAATAGATGGATTATCTGTATCTTTATTATATGAAAAGGGAAAATTAGTAAGAGCAGCAACAAGAGGAGATGGAACAGTAGGAGAGGATATTACCCATAATGTTAAAACAATAAAAGTAATTCCACTAAAATTAAAAGAAGAAGTTGATATTGAAGTTCGTGGAGAAATATTCATGAACAAAAAAACACTTGCAAAGATAAATGAAGAAAGAAAATCAAAAGGAGAACCATTACTTCAAAATTGTAGAAATGCTGCTGCAGGATCAATTCGTCAATTAGACTCTAAGATTGCCGCAAAAAGAAAGTTAGATAATTTTATCTATCATTTACCAAACCCCTTAGACTATAATATAGAAACTCATAGTGAGGCTATTGATTATATGAAAAAGCTTGGATTTAAAACAAATCCAAACAATAGATTGGTCTCATCAATGAAAGAAGTATTAGAATTTATTGAAGAAAAAGGTAAAATAAGAGAATCTCTTCCTTATGATATAGATGGCGTTGTAATTAAAGTAAATAATATTAGACAACAACAAAAATTAGGATATACCGCTAAATATCCAAAATGGGCAACTGCATATAAATTTCCAGCAAAAGAAGTTTTAACAAAACTAAAAGACATTATTTTTACAGTAGGAAGAACAGGACAAATAACCCCTAATGCAGTATTAGAACCAGTTATTGTTGCAGGAAGTACAATTTCAAGAGCAACTCTTCATAATGAAGATTATGTAAAAGAAAAAGATTTAAAAATAGGAGATATTGTTTCTATTAGAAAAGCAGGAGATGTTATCCCAGAAGTAGTTGAAAGAAAACTAGAAAGAAGAACCGGAGAAGAAAAAGACTTTGAAATGATAACAGAGTGTCCAATGTGCCATACCACCTTGGTAAAAAAAGAAGGGCAAGTAGATTATTTTTGCCCAAATACAAAATGTCCAGCTAGAAATATAGAAGGCCTAATTCATTTTGTATCGAGAGATGCCATGAACATAGATGGCTTAGGAGAAAGAATAATGGAAGATTTCTATAACTTTGGTTTTATCGGAAATATTGCGGACATTTATTGTTTAAAGAGTCACGAACAAGATTTAATAAGACTAGAAGGTTTTGGAGAAAAATCCGTTTATAATTTATTAGAAGCAATAGAAAAAAGCAAAGAAAATTCACTAGAAAGATTAATCTTTGCCTTAGGAATACCACATGTAGGTGTAAAAACAGCCAAAATACTAGCCGCAAGCTTTCAAACAATTGATAATTTGGAAAAGGCATCAATAGAAGATCTAGTTAAAATACCAGATATAGGAGATATAATAGCTAAAAGTATTATTTCTTATTTCGAAGATAATCATAATAAATCTATTGTAGATGAATTAAAAGAATTAGGAATTAATACAAAAACTACCAGTATGAAAAAAATAGAAGAAAATGAAGAATTTACAGGAAAAACCTTTGTATTAACAGGTTCATTAGAAATATTTTCAAGAGAAGAAGCCAAAGAAAAAATAGAATCTTTAGGAGGAAAAACTGTAGATTCTGTATCTAAAAAAACATCAGTTGTGATTGTAGGAAAAAATCCTGGAAGTAAGTATCAAAAGGCTCAATCATTAAATATACCAATATGGACAGAAGAAGAATTTCAAGATAAAATAAATAATAAATAGAGGTCATATGAAAAAAAATATTGAAAAAAAATTAAAACTATTAACAATATCATTTTTATTAATAATTCTAGTATTAATATCTACATCTATAATATTATATACTAGTGAGAATAATAAAGAAGAAGTAATACAAGAAAGAGAAGATATAAATACAAGTAAAACAATTACATGTATTTCAAATGAACAAAAAGATGATGTTTATGATATGGAGATTGTACGAATTGAAAATGGTATTTTATTAACAAGAACAAATATAAAGAATTGGAGTCATTCGATACCAAACCAAGTAACATGTAACTATTATACGGAACAAAGTACTAAATTGAATAATCTTTCTGGAGTTGAAAGTAAAATTACTTGTAATGATTTAGAAGGCACTATAGAAACAACATACACAATAGGTGAGATAAATAAAGATGAGGTACGTCTAAAACAATTTGATTTTATGGAAAAGAATAACATATTTTATGAAACAGGATGGTTAGATTATATGAAAAGAAGTAATTATAAATGTACATCAAATGAGTAGAAAAACTTTACAAAATAAGGAAAAAATGATATTATATACCCTAAATAAGGGGTGGTAGAATGTCAAAAAAGGAAAACCGTGGTTCTATTAATGAAATATTCATGAATATAGGTAAAAAACAGGAAGAAATATTAGAATCATACAATGAAGAGGATACTGATAATAATATAGAATTAGACGATAAAGAAGAAAATGAAGAATATGAAGAATTTACATCATTTGATGACGATGATGATGATGAATATAATAATATAGTTTTAGAGGATGATGAATACGAAGATGAATTTGATAATAAAGAAACATTCTCTCCAATGTATAAATATTTAGGAGTAGTAATAGTTATTCTTGTAATACTTGTATTAGACTTTTTATGCGGACTAAAGCTAGGTATTGGGCCAATATTTTCTATACCATTAAAAACATATGATGATGGAGGAACAATTGAATATTATGGACTTGGATATAAAGTAATAAAGTATAATCAAATTCAAGGAAGAAGAGATAAAGAAATAGGATCATGGTCATTAAAGTATAATTCTAATCCGATTACAATACAAGATATAGATTTCGCAATAAGTATGAAAGAAGATAAAAATAGTACTATAAAAAAATATAATAATAAATTTGCAAGAATAATTACCACTTTACAAAAAAACGATACAAGTAATAAAGAATTAATATTTGGTTTTTATGATGATAAACAAGAATATGAAATAGAACTTATATGTAAAAACAAGGATATAAGAAGTGATAATATTACTTTAGAGATTGGAAAAGAAACAACAATTCTAGGTAAATTATCTTATGATAAAAATAAAAAGTTTTATATAAAAAATTGTTTTATAGAACAATAAAAAAGGAGTAGAAAAATGGTAATTGATAATTTTTTAAAAAGAGAAACAAATACTGAAGAAAAAACATATCCAAATATAAAATTAGAAAAAAACGATAGCCTAGAAACATTAGCAGAATGGTTCGGTTTATCAACAAAGAAAATAGATAGAGATGAAATTAGAAAAAGAATAGCAAATCTTTTATTTCAATCAGGAATATCCAAAGATGAAGAATGTGAACTAACACTTTTCAAAAGAGAAAACATCTCTTATAATCTGCATCTTAATAAAGAAGATATAAATTATACACTTTCTTTTTGTTGGGAAAATGAATTAAAAAATACTCCAGAGTGGAAATTAAAAAATGAACACATAACAAGAAGATATTATGTATTCCATAATTATGCAGAAAAAAATGATACATTATTTCTAAGAGAAGAAGTAATTAATAATAAAGAAACTAAGTTTATTAGAGAAAATTCAAAAGAAGAAGTAATAATTAAATTACAAGATAAACTAAAAACAATTGAAATAAAAATAGATAACAATCCATCAACTGAAATCATAATAGATAGATTGAAAGAATATATAGTTGCTATAGATAATACAAATGCTCTAATAAATAAAAGTGATTTAGAGAAAATAATAATAAAAACAAATAATGATATGAATTACACTCTAGATGAAAAAAATCATCAAGATACTGAAATTAGAAAAAAAGTATAGGAAAGAGATTCTTTCCTATTTTTGTTCAAACGAAAAGTGTGTTATAATATAGAAGTTAGAGGAAGGAGTTTATAGAATGGATAAACTATCAAGAGAAGAAATATTACATGTAGCAAATTTAGCTAGGATTGAATTAACAGAAGAAGAAATAGAAAAATATCAAATTCATATAAAAAAATTATTAGATGACATAGAAAAGATAAAAGATGTAAAAGGATATGATGATGAGCAACTAATTGCCCCTTGGAGCGAAAATTGTATTTTAAGAGAAGATAGGGCAGGAAATATGTTAGAACCAAAAGAAGTTATTAATCATGCTCCGAGACATAGTGGAAATTATATTCAAGTGCCTGTTGTTATAGGGGAAAGTGAGGGAGCATAATGAAATATTTAAACTTATCGATAAAAGAAATTAATAAATTATTAAAAGATAAAAAAATAAAACCAATCGATTTAGTAAATGAAGCAATAGAAAATATAGAAAAACATAAAGAATATAATGCCTATATCACATTAAATAAAGAAGAGGCAATAAAAAAGGCTAAAGAATTAGAAGATAAAGAAGTAGATAACTTATTCTTTGGAATCCCTATTGCGATAAAAGATAATATCATTACTAAAAATTTAAGAACAACATGTGCTTCTCATATGTTAGATAATTTTATACCTCCATATAATGCTACTGTAATAGAAAAAATAAAAGAAAAAAATATGATTATTATTGGAAAAACCAATATGGATGAATTTGCAATGGGATCAAGTTCAAGAACAAGTTATTTTGGCCCACCAAAAAATCCATGGAATAAAAATAAAATATCAGGAGGAACATCTGGAGGAAGTGCAACTACTATCGCATCACGCGATTTGCCAATTGCTCTTGGAAGCGATACAGGTGGAAGTATTAGACAACCATCTGCATATACCGGAATCGTTGGATTAAAACCAACTTATGGAAGAGTGTCTAGATACGGACTAGTAGCATATGCATCGAGTTTTGATCAAATTGGACCAATGACTAGAAATGTATATGAAAATGCCTTGCTATTAGAAACAATAGTAGGACATGATGAAAAAGACCTAACTAGTTCAAAAAGAGAAACAGAGGATTTTACAAGACTTATTGGAAAAGATATTAAAGATATGAAAATAGCAGTTCCAAAATTTTTTGTAAGTGATATAGTTGATAAAGAAATAATTGAAAAAATAGATCAAACAATAGAAATTTTGAAAAAAAATGGAGCAACAGTCGACTATGTAGACATGAAATATATAGAAAACACAGTAACACTATACCAAATTATTGCGATGGGGGAAGCAAGCTCCAATCTAGCTAGATATGATGGAATACGCTATGGATTCTCTTACGAAAATCCCAAAGATATAAATGACTTATATTTAAAAACTAGAAAAGAAGGATTTGGGGAAGAAGTAAAGAAAAGAATTATGGTTGGTTCCTACATATTAAGTGGAGAAAATGCTAAAACGTACTATAATAAAGCATTATCAATTAGAGATGACATAAAAAAAGAATTTAGTAGAATATTTGAAAATTATGATTGGATAATTGGACCAACAACAACGACAACAGCCTATAATCTAGATGACCCAATGGATGACCCCTCAAAAGCATTTATGGACGATGTATTAGTAATACCTGCAAACTTAGCAGGTCTTCCAGGAATAAATATACCAATAGGCTTTGATAAAAGTAATATGCCAATCGGAATGCATATAATTGGGAATTCATTTGAAGAAGCAAAAATCTATCAACTAGCATCATTAATTGAAAAAGAATTAAAACTAGACTTAAATCCATGGAAAGGAGAAGAAAATGAGTAATTATATACCAACAATTGGAGTAGAAGTCCATGTAGAATTAAAAACAAAAACAAAGATTTTTTCTCCATCCACAAATGGTTATGGAGAAATGGCAAACTCTCTAACAAATGAAATAGATTTAGGATATCCAGGAACTTTACCAAGATTAAATGAAGAGGTTATCAATCTAGGAATTAAAGCTGCAACAATTCTTAATTGTAAAATAAGAAAAGTAATGCATTTTGATAGAAAAAATTATTTCTATCCAGACATTTCTAAAAATTATCAAATCACTCAGAATAGAACACCAATAGGATATGATGGATATGTAGAAATAGAAATAGATGGAGAAAAGAAAAAGATTGAAATAGAAGAAATTCATATAGAAGAAGATACATGTAAAAGTGCCCATCGAGGAGAAAAGACATTATTAGATTTTAATCGAGCTGGAGTTCCTTTAATAGAAATTGTTACAAAGCCATGTATGACATCATCTGAAGAAGCAAAATTATATCTTGAAAAACTAAGAGAATTACTAACATACGGAGATATAAGCGATTGTAAAATTGAAGAAGGCTCAATGAGAGCAGAACCAAATGTTTCACTTCGAAAAAATGAATCAGATCCATTTGGTACAAAAGTAGAAATAAAAAATATAGGATCAATTTCTAATGTTGTGGCTGGAATTGAAAAAGAAATTGAAAGACAAGCAAAATTATATGATAAAGGGGAAAAAATTGTTCCACAAACAAGAAGATATGATGATAAAATTGGGGACACAGTTTTGATGAGAGTAAAAGAAACTGGAAACGATTATCGTTATTTTCCAGAGCCTGATATTCCATTTGTAGTATTAACAGATGAACAAATAGAAGCGGTTCAAAAAACAATTCCAATGTTACCGGATGAGAGAAGAAAAAAATACTTAGAATTAGGAGTATCAGAAACAAATATCAAAAAATTAATACAAAATAGAAACCTAAGTGATTTTTTTAATACCATTATAGATGAAAAAACAAATCATCAAATCGCTAGTAACCTTTTATTAGGAGATATTTCTGCATATCTAAATAAAAACGAAAAAACAATTGCTGAAACAACTCTTAATAAAGAAAGATTATTAGAACTTATTCAACTTATAGAGGATAATAAATTATCAAGTAAAAACTTAAAAGAAATACTAGATACTATATTAGAATCTAATTCTAAGATAGATGAAATCATGCAAGAAAAAGGCATCCAAAATATTACAGATGATAATAAAATAAAAGAAATTGTTAAGAAAATTATAAATGAAAATAAAGAAAGTGTAACGGATTATAAAAATGGTCATGATCGAGCAATTAAGTATTTAATGGGACAAGTTATGAAAGAATCAAAAGGAACAATTAATCCAAAAGTCGCAATGAATATCTTAATAGAAGAACTTGATAACTAATGCTAAACTTAAAGAACATTTCACAATAATTGTGGAATGTTCTATTATTAAAAATAAAAAATTAGTAAGTTGAAAATACAATACATATAGTGTATAATAATTTACAGGATGTGAAAATATGAGATTTATAAAAAAAAATATAAATGCAATTGTAGGAATAGGAGTTATTCTACTTATTGTAATAGGTCTATTAATTCTAAAAGATATATTTTATCCAACAGAAAATAAAGCAATTTATGGAACTAGAACAGAAGGTGTAAAAAAGAATCCAATAAAAGATGAACATAAGAATGCAATTATAGCAACATTTAACGAGAAAGCGAATAGTACAACAATAAGAATAGCCGGTAGAATAATTTATATAGATATTAAACTTAATGGAGAAACGACAAGAGACGAAGCAAAAAGTTTATCTACATCATCTCTTGAACAATTACCTGAGAATATTAAAAATTATTATGATATTCAATTTATCATAGAAAATGATACAAATACAGCTGAATTTCCAATTATAGGATATAAACATCATACAAAGGCTGAAATCAGCTGGACAAAGGATAGAACGGTGGGTTAAAATGAAAAAAAAACTAATAATTATTGTTCCTCTTATAATAGCAGTTATTACATTTATATTTGTATATAGATATTATAATAAAGAAGATAAAACTACCACCCTTACAGTACAAGAAAAAAGATGGGTTGAAAATAATAAAGAACAAACATTTGATTTTGAAGTAGTAAATGATTATCCATTATATGGTACTAACGGAGAGGGAGTTATATTTGATTTTATTAAAGATTTTGAAGAAAAAATAGGATTGGAATTTAATAAAATACCATATTTAAAAACATCTTCACCAACTACAGAAGGTATAAAAATTAACATTTATAGTAATGATACAAAACTAAGTAAAAAAGACTTATTTCTATTTAATGATAATTATGTTGCTGTAGGAAAAACATATCAAAGAATTAACCATATACAAAATATGAAAAATATTATATTTGGTGTATTAAAAGAAGATGCTGATGAGATAAGTTTCTATTTAAAAAGTGGTACAAATTTATCATACAAATCATATGAAAATATAACATCTTTATATGAAGCACTAGATAAAAATGAAGTGAATATGATAATTGTACCAAATATTATGTATTTAGATTATACAATAGAAAAAGATAAATATTATTTAAATTATTACTTTACAGAAATAAAAAAACAAATAGCTATAACATTAGGAGATAATAAAGAACTAAATAATATTATAAAAAAATATTATAATAAATGGAGACAAACAAATTATATTAAAGAATATAATGATGCATACCTAAATTACTATATAGAAAAAAATAAAATAAATGCTAAAACAAAAGCCTCACTAATTTCAAAGAATTATATATATGGATATGTAAAAAATGAACCATATGAATTAAAAGTAAATGGAAAAGTTGCTGGTATAGCAGGAGAATATATAGATAGAATATCTAGACTAGCTGATATTAATTTTAAATATAAAGAATATCCTAATTTAAAAGCATTACAAAAGGCAATTGATAAAGGAGATGTCGATATTTACTTTGACTATTATAACTATAGTAATGATAAGTATTTAGCAACCCTTTCTACATTTATTGAAGACTACGTTGTATTAGCAGAGCAAGAAGATAATCCGACAGTAAATTCATTTGAAAGTTTAAAAAATCAAGATATTGCTATGATAAAAGGAGATTCCTTATATAATTATTTTATTAATAATTCAAGGGCTAATATAAAAGGATATAAAGACATTGATACGTTAGTAAAAAATAGCAATAACAAATACTTAGTAATAGATAGAGAAATATATACATATTATCAAAATACAAAATTTAAAAAATATAAACTATATTATCAAGATACGATGATGAATGATTATCAGTTTATGGTAAAAAATGATAATGAAGCATTCTATAACTTATTTAATTATATAATAAATACAAATTCATATTATAATTATAGAAATGCAGGAATCCAAAACTTAAATGCTTCAATTCTAGAAGATTCTACATTAGAGCAAGTATATATGATTGTTTTAATAACAATATTTACACCAATCATATTATTAATGATATTCTACTTAGTAGTTAAAAAGAAAAAGCAAGTTAAAAAAATAAAAATTCAAGATAGACATAAATATACAGATATGTTAACATCATTAAAAAATAGAAATTATTTAAATGCTAAAATGAGAGAATGGGAAGATTGTGAAGTATTCCCTCAATCAATAGTAATAGTAGATTTAAACAATGTTAAATATGTAAATGATAACTATGGACATGAAGAAGGAGATCAATTAATTATTAAAGCCGCTGGTATATTAGTAAATACACAGTTAGAAAACAGTGAAATTATTCGAACTGATGGAAACGAATTTTTAATTTATCTAGTAGGATATAGTGATAGACAAATAAGTACATACACTAAAAAGCTATCAAAAGAAATGAGAAATCTTCCACATGGATTTGGAGCAGCAGTTGGATATAGTATGATAACAGACGAAATAAAAACATTAGATGATGCAATAAACGAAGCCACCTTAGAAATGATTACAAACAAAGAAGAGTATAAATAAAGGTGATATAATGGAAAAAGCAAATGATTTTGTACTGAAAATATTCAAATTACTTATGAAACCAGAGATGAGAATATTACCAGCACATCTTGCTTTTTTTCTTGTTATAACATTAATTCCTTTAATTGCTCTAATTGCAACGATTGCAGCTTCCTTATCAATATCAACAGAATCAATTAGACTTATTATTATAAACAATGCTCCAAAACAAATAGCTGGGATTCTTAATAGTATAGTAGAAAGTGGAGGAATCAATTTAAACATGGTTGTATTTTATTTCTCAGCATTTCTCTTAGCTTCTAATGGAGCCTATTCAATGATAAATTCATCTAATGAAATATATAAAGTAAAACCTAGAAATATGCTTTCAAGAAGAATAAAAGCAGTTATAATGACTCTAATATTAGTAAGCTTATTTATATTTTTATTACTAGTACCAGTTTTTGGAAGTAACTTATTTGGAATAATAATGAAGACAACAGGTAATAGTACATTAATTCAAATTATTAAAAAAATATTAATGATTTTAAAATATCCCCTTATTTTAATAATTCTTTTTATCAATATTAAAATAATGTATATAATTGCACCTGATCAAGAAATACCAGCTAAATCAGCAAACAAAGGAGCAGCTTTTACAGCACTAGGATGGGTATTATCAACAGAAATATTTGCTTTCTATATTGAAAAATTTACAAAATATGATATTTTTTATGGCAGTATCTCTAATATATTAGTACTATTATTATGGGTATATTTATTATCATATATATTTGTTTTAGGAATGGTAATTAATGCCAGTAATTATAAGAGTGAAATAGAGTAAAAACTCTATTTTTTTCATTATTCTTATGAATTGAAAAATGATATAGATAGTGTTATAATAATAGCGAGGTATTGATATGAAAATAGTCAAGAAAGAGTTAAAAAAACTAAAAATTAAAGCAACTAATTATATAAAAAGAATAAAAAAAGATCATCTAATAAGAGAATTTTTTAAAAATAATGAATTATTTATTGTATACTTTTTAGTATGTATTGCTAATTCTACAATATTAAGATTCTTTTGTATGCATACTATAGAAAACTATCTATCATGGAAAGCAGTTATTGCCGACTCAATTATAGTTATATTTATAGGGTCATTTGGATATTTATTAAAACCTAAAAATAGATTTACTTATTATTTTTCTTTTTGTATATTTTTTAGTGCGATATGTATGGTTAATTCTATTTACTACACATTTTATACATCCTTTGCCTCAATTTCTATGTTAAGTCTAACTCAATATATAGGAGATGTAGGAGATGCAGTTGTTGAAAATGTTTTACAATTAAAAGATATGGTCTATGTAATAGGACCAATAATATTATTAATTATACATTTCAAATTAAAGAAAAAAAATTATTATAAAAGAATAGAATTAAAAAATGAAAGAAGAAAAAGAACAATTAAATCTTTAAGTATATCAGGAATACTATTAGTAATCTTTATTTTTACTTTATCTTCAATAGATGTATCAAGATTCTTAAAACAATGGAATAAAGAATATGTAGTTATGAGATTTGGAATTTATTTGTATCAAGTAAATGATGTTGTAACATCAATTCAGCCAAAAATTAATTCAATGTTTGGATACGATAAAGCAAATAAGGATTTTCAAGATTATTTTGCTGCAAAAGAAAAAGAAGAAAAAAATGAATATACAAATATATTTGAAGGAAAAAATGTTATTGTTATACATGGAGAAAGCATGATGACAAATGCTATGGGATTAAAGTTTAATGATCAAGAAGTCACTCCAACCCTAAATCGTCTATCCCAAGAAGGAATGTTTTTTTCAAACTTTTACTCACAGGTTAGTGTCGGAACAAGTAGTGATTCTGAATTAACATTTAATACATCTCTTATGCCTACAAAAAGTGGAACAGCTTTTGTATCTTACTCAAATAGAAGTTATATAGGTATTCCAACATTACTAAAAGAAAAAGGATATTATACCTTTAGTATGCATGCTAATAATGCCGATTTTTGGAATAGGAGAGCAATGCATAATAATTTAGGATATAATAGATTCTATAGTAAAAAAGATTACGAAGTATTAAAAGAAAATGTTATAGGGCTTGGTTTATCTGATAAAGAATTCTTTAAACAATCTATCGAAAAAATTGAAAAGATTAATCAAGAAAATGAAAAATGGTATGGTTTATTAATAATGCTATCAAATCATACACCATTTTCTGAAGTAGAAAAATACGGAGAATTTCCAGTAGATATAAAAGAAAAAGTAACTAAAGAAGATGGAACAGAAGAAGAAATAATATATCCATATATGGAAGGAACAAAATTAGGTAATTACTTTAAGTCTATTCATTATGCAGATGCTGCATTAAATGAATTCCTAATTGGAATGGATGAAAAAGGATTACTTGATAATACTGTATTTATCTTGTACGGAGATCATGATGCAAGATTACCACGATCTGATTATAATCGTTTATATAACTATGACAAAGAAAATAATACTACACTAGATAAAGATAATCCAAACTATAAAGAATATGATTCCTATCAATACGAATTAGGAAGAAAAGTACCATTTATTATTTGGACCAAAGATATGAAGGGCTCTAATCTTAATTTTGAAAATAAAAATGTAATGGGAATGTATGATGTTGTACCAACAATAGGAAACATGCTAGGATTTACAAATGATTATAGTTTAGGACATGATATATATAATATTAAAGATAAAAACTTAGTCATTTTTCCAAATGGTAATTGGGTAAATAATAAACTTTATTATAATAGTCAAAAAGCTTCCTATCTACCATTAACTGAAGAACCAATATCAGAAGAAGAAATAATATCTAACACAGAATATACAAATAAATTACTAGATATTTCAAATAATATTATAGTATTTGATTTATTAAATAAAGATAAAACAAAAGAAATAGAAAGTGGTGAAAAGAATAAATGAAACTGAAAAAGAAAGTTAAAAGACTATTAATATTACTTATAATAGTAGGATTAGTATTAGGTGGATATTATATCTATAGTAAAATAAATAAAAAAGAAGAAGTAAAAGAAATAAAAGTAATCAATAAAATAGATAAGTATGGTTACCAATTAAAAGAGAATAAACCTAGTAAATATAAAAAACTATTTGAAGAGTTAAAAGAAATATTAAATGAAGAAAATGTAAATGAAGAAAATTATGTAAAAAAAATATCAGAAATGTTTATATATGACTTTTATTCATTAAGCGATAAAACAGCAAAAACAGATGTAGGAGGAACAGACTTTGTATATAAAGAGGTATTAGAAAATTTTCTTCAGAATGCACAAGATACATATTACAAGTATGTAGAAAGTAATGTATATAATAATAGAAAACAATCTCTTCCAACTGTATCTAATATTACAATTGATAAAGTTGAAAATATAAAATTTGAATATAATGATAAATATGATGAAAAAGCCTTTGAAGTTGATATTAATTGGGACTACACTGATAATCAATTTTCAGGTTATCAAAAGAAAGCAACATTAATATTTATACATGATGGAATAAAATTAAGTTTAGTAGAATTACAATAGTAAAAGACCAATTTAATGGTCTTTTTTAATTGAATAATTCCAAATATATTGTAATTATTCTAAAACAAATATAGAATAAAGAACTAAATAGAGACGAAAAATATGGCAATAGATTCTCATATGCATATTAATAGTATTGTACTAGATAATAAAGAAAAATTTATTCATCAATAGGAATACATCCATTATATATTAATTCCAAAGAAATAAATAAATTATATGAATTAGCATCCAAGGAAAAAGTAATTGCGATTGGACTTGACTCAAAGCAAAATAATTATGAAGAACAAAAAATATATTTGATTAAGCAAATAATAATTGCTAATGAATTACATTTACCAGTAATAATACATTCTAATAATACTAATAAAATAATAATAGAAATTTTGAAAAGTACAAAAAGCCAAAATATGGATGTGTATTTCATTGTTTTCAGTCAGATATGGATGATTTAAATTATCTAATAGAAAATGGTTATTATATATCTTTTGCTGGAAAAATAACATATAAAACAGCAAAAAAA
>CAMOWA010000022.1 GCA_946628005.1 uncultured Caryophanales bacterium | reverse complement strand
AAGACATCAGAAAAGAATATGATGACATCGTAGGAGAATACGTAGCAGCATACGCCTAGATTCATTAAGTTAAAGTAAGATTCCATATATCTTACTTTTTTTTACTTCTTTGTTTAGAAGAGATTTATAAATAATTATCTTATACCAATTATTAGATGAGTTTTGTTATACGTGTTCTCATCATATAATTATTTTAAATATTTCAAGGGATACTAAAATCTTTAAGATTTTAGTTTTTTACTTTTTTTATTATTATTTCTTATTTTTAGAAAATAGCACTTTTATTGACAGTTTTTATTACTATTAGTATATGTAAAGAAAAATAGTACAGAAACTAATCGAGTTTAGAGCATCTGTTTTATCATGTTATAAATTGTATTCTATAGTATGGCTGATACATTTAAAACTATTACCAAAATTATCATTGTATGTCTCATCTTTTAGTAAATTAAAGTATTTTAGTGTTGATGATGATAACTTAGGAAATGATTGATATATGATCATATTACTATTTTTGTTTTCTATAATGACATCATACACATTATCCTTAGGAAAGTATGAGATAACGTAATTAAGTTTATCTGAAACTAATGTTGTTTCCTCAAAGATCACAGAGTCAGATTTGTATAATGAATCGATATCTGATTCTTTTTCGCTTGTTTTTTCAATTATTTTCAAAAGTATCATGGCCTCTTTTATATTATTGATTTATTTAATTATAATATGTTCTTTCATATTTATAACTATAAGAAAAATAACTGTAATTTATAATAAAAAAAGTGAGGAGTAGAAATAGTATATTACTTAGTAATAGTGAAAATAGTTTTAGTTTCAACTCTATTATACATTTTATCACTATATACAGCTATTAAATTATAATTCTTAGGAGCCAAACCTTTTAAGCTATAGTTAAGTAATGCTATTCCACGTGTAATATTACAATATAATGTATTTCCCTGTGAATCTTTCAATGTTTTACCATTTAATTTAAAGATAACTACTCCTCTATTAATAGTATTATTATTTTCTCTAATTCTAGCAGATAATACATGATTTGTATTGATTTTTGCTAAGTTTTTTGAGGTTATAGTAATATTTGCATTCCTATTAAGAACTGTTAGAGTATTATTTATGCGTGATTGCTGGTGTGTGTTGTCTCCTGTATATACTGCTGTAATTGTATAATTCTTTGCACTCCAGTTATAGGGAATATAGAATTTATAGCTAACTGTACCATTATGTACAGCTGTATAAATAGGTTTTCCCTCAGAATCCCTTATTGTTTTACAATTTATTTTAAATATTACATTACCACAATCTACTTTAACACCATTCATATCATGGATACTTGCATTTAAATATATTGTTTCATTTTTCACGCCAGTTACAGGATTAACTTCTATAATCGTATTACTATTATTTGTTGGAACAATAGTTAATGTTGAATTATTACTTCTTGAGTAATTATATTCCCATGTTCCAGAATAGACAGCTGTTATAGTATAATTCTTTGCACTCCAGTTACATGGGATAGTATAGTTATAAGTGGCTTTACCATTAACTATGGATATATAGATGGGGGTCCCGTTGTCATATCGTAATGTTTTACCATTTATCTTAAATACTAATTTACCACCATTAACAGTAGAGTTCACAGCTTTAACTGTAGCATTAAGAAGAATTGTATTATTTGCTTTACCGATTGTATCATATACTGTTAGTGTGGTGTTTTTCTTGATGATTGGCTTATTTTTTTGTATGATATTATTACCATTGTTCAAAACGGATTTATCTGCCCTATTTATTCCATAAAGGTAATTGTTTTTTATCAGGTTATTATTTGAATCTGTGAGTATTATAGCATAATTGGTATTAGTGTTTACGGTGTTATTTGTAATATTATTGTTATTGGACGATGTTAGATGTATTCCAGTCATATTTGTATGATTAGATGTCAGGTTAATATTATTATCCTGGATTGTATTGTGATCTCCTTTAATATTGAATCCATAGGGGTATGTTGAAGTTATTGTTCCATTATTATATGCTATTATGGAATATTCTAGGTTTCCAATATCTATTAGGGTAGATGTGTAACCTGTAATGTTTATATTATTATATGTTATAATATTATTCATGGTTTTACCAGCCATGTTGTCCTTGGATACTGCTATTCCATCTGAAAAATTGTCTGACGTACTTGTTATATTATTACCAGTTATTACCAGGTAGTTTACTGCACTAAATGCTTGTATACTATCTGCAAAATTGTTTCCTATTGTATTTATTATGTTGTTTCGTATAGTATTGTTGTTAATATTTTGTCCTAGGTTAATACCATATGCATAATCTGTTGTAGTAGTAGTTATAATATTATCTTCTATTATATTGTTTTCTGCTCTGTTACCACTTATTGATCCTTGTATTGTTATTGATTCTATTGATCCATAACTTATCTTTGATATTGTGCTGTATGTTGTTATGGTATTGTTTTTGATGATGTTGTTATTAGATACTATAGCTACGGCAAGTGTTCTTGCTAGGTCTGGGTCAGAGTACCAATCTATTTCATCTGATGGTCCACATACTGTTATGATATTGTTTTTTATTGTAGTATTATTACCAACAATGTATACTGCTTTAACATCATTAGTGGTATTTGTGATTATTGTACTGTTTTGTAGGGTACAGTTTGAGCTATAAAATATAATGGCACTATTTCGTGTATCTGTATTATTTATTGTGATATTACTTACTGTGATAGGCTTTCCTATTGCTTCAATAGTACTTTCTATGAGTGTTGCATTGTTACCTTCTATATTTAGTGATAAATCTTCAATGTAGAAGTTTTTATTAATTATAGTACCTGTTATTGTAAGAGTATCATTATCTTTTACAGAATCATTAAATATAACCCCGTCTTCATCAAAGTAATTGTCATAGCTTGTATTGTTTATTATATGATTCTGTCCAGTTTTCTTTATTTGTTTATTATTTACTGTTTTCTGATAGTTTTGTATTGCATGATTAGTATGTGTAGTATTAGATGTTATTACTTGTTTATCAGGTATGGTGGTATTATTAGTGTCTGATGCGCTTACTAGTGATGTGCTTATGACTAGTATTGTCAGTGTTATTAGTAGTATGATTATTTTATTATACTTTCTCTTATTCAAGTCTCAACCTCCATTATCTTTTATTCTTTAAAATAATTAAATTTTAAATGATTAATTATATGTTATTCTAAATATAAATATGTGAATAAACACTCTAATTTACTAGTTAATGATGAATAGAAGGTTTACTATTTTAATATAAATAATAGGAATATGAAAAACATATAATAATCATAAAGAACATGGTGAAATAGTACTAATGACATCTAAAGATAAACAAGTAGAAATATTGGATATACATGATATAAGAATAAAGAATAATAGAATATTCTCGAAAAAAACTAATCATTATCTTCAAAATTTATTATTTTATCTGAGAATTGTATTTAGATATAATAGGGAAGGATTAGATGATTTAATAGATTTCTATAATTATATAGAGGATATACTTGATAATCAAATTGATATAACTATGGATGAGTTAAAGATTTTAATCTATACTACAACTGATATTATAGTAAATATTGATGAGTATGATATACATGGAGAAACAATAATTACTGAGGCCATAGCAAACCTTCAACAATCGTTATACACTGAATTAGAAATGTTTAAATTAGCTGAGAAATCAAAAAATGATGATGAAGAATGGGAATCCTATTTAATTTCTAGTCTGAAAGATACACAACCAGAATTCAGGGTATTAACAGAATTATTAGATAAAACAAGTATGACTGAAATCAGGGATGATATACTTAATTTACTAGAAAACAATTATCCACTAGAATATGCTACATATAATGCTAGGAAGGATTACTTAGAATATTAAAAAAATATGGATATCCCATTATATTAAAAATATATGAAAACTAAAACACAATAATAAAGATAAAATATAATAAAAAGGAGTGGAATACTATGAATAACAAACATCCACATATTAATGCAATAAATAATCTAGATGATATAGGTAGCTTAATAGATATAATTGAAAAATCAAAAAACAGTTATGTTAAAGATAACTTAAGTATACATTTACATGACAGACAATTAACATTACTAAGAGATATAAAAAAACATAACAAACCACATCATAAAAAAATAAGAATATCAAAATATAAAAAACTCATGGAAAACCCAGAAACACAACCAGAACACTATGAATTACATAAAAAATTATTCTTAAAACACTACCAAAAATTAGAATCAAAGGGATTAATAACTTTAGACACCCATCCAGAGAATGGTTTACCATATGATATGGCATTTACACAGAAAGGGTTAGATATACTAGATGAAATCTCAAAACTAGAGAAAGAATGGGAAGAAAAAATACTAGAAAATGTAGATGATAAAGAAGAGTTACTGAAATTACTTAGAATAGTAGCAGTAAACTCTCTGGACATATCCTATGAGATACAAAAGAAATTAAGAGGAGTATACTAGGATAATCATTAGTAGTAGACTGTAATAACATCTTCCCCTATTTTTTTATATTACTATTTTTTTTAATCATAATTAGAATTCACGTAAAAACTTATCATAACCCTGCCTAAAAGCTAGTATTATTCTTTTATAATTTTGAAAGATATATTTCAAATAAAATAATAATTAAATAATAAAAAAAAGTATTCAGAGGATGAATAGTTAATATCATTCCCTGTTTTCTTAACTAATTAGTTACTGTTTGTGATCCATTAGTTGTAGGATTGTTAGTTATCGTGTTACTACTCATTGTTGTTGTATTACTTCTTGAATCGTAGATTGCACCCCCGTAATTTGCAGAGTTATATGATATAACATTTCCAATAATTCCTGTGTTTGTAGCACGATTGTATATTCCTCCACCATAACTAGCACTGTTATATGTGATATTATTATATGTTATTGTCGTGTTTACTGAGTTCCAATTGTTTATTGCTCCACCAAAGTTACTTGCATTGTTACTTCTTATCGTATTTCTTGTTATCATGTTATTTGTGCCTATGTTGAATATTGCAGCACCACTATAACTAGCCCTGTTACTTGATAGGGTATTTGATTGCACAGTTATGTTTGATCCTCTAAGATATATTGCACCATATTGTGCTATGTTATTGCTAATTGTGTTATTATTTATTGTTGCTTTTATAGCATTCCAATTACTAATTGCTCCACCAAGGGATGTTGCATTGTTATATGTGATGATGTTTCCTGTGATTATTGTGTTTGTTCCAAGATTATTTATTCCTGCACCATTCTTTGCTATGTTAGTTGTGAAATTATTGTTTGTTACATTATTTGATGTTCCTATTACAAATACTGCTCCACCACTTACTAGTCCAGTGTTTCCTGTCAAGCTGTTATTATCTAATTTTAGTGTTGATCCTCGATAGTATACTGCTCCACCATAATTTGCTTTGTTACCACTGAATTTATTATCTATTATGGTTATGTTAGTAGTATCCCAGTTACTTATTGCTCCACCTAATGTTTTAGCCGTGTTATTTGTAAATTGATTTTCGGATATTAGTATATTTATCCCTAAGTTATATACGGCTCCTGAGGAGAGAGTTGAATTATTTTTTATGAATGTATTGTTTTTTATGATTGTGTTATTTCCACGGTTGTAAATTGCTCCACCATAGGAAGCAGTGTTATTTTGGAATACATTGTTTATTATTAATGTATCTCTTGTATTCCAGAGATTGATTGCTCCACCATTAGTTCCTTTATTGTTTATGAATGTATTTCCACTTATTGTGATGTTATCTGCCCTGTTTATGATAGGATTATTAGTAAATTTCTGGAATGTTAGATTTATTATGGATACCTGGCCATTTTGAATGTTAAAACAATATATTGCCTTATTATTTCCATTAAGAATTGTATTGGTGTAACCTATGATTTTAATGTTTAAATTATTACTGAAGGTAGTAGTATAATTTATATTGTAAGTTCCTGTTGTGATATAAACTATAGATTTGTTGTATGTGCTACTTTTCATCTGATCAAATGCGTATGTGTATGTCCAGGGTGTTTGGTTTGTTCTTCCATTATTGCCACTTGAACCATTAGATGCTATGTAGTATACATATCCATATTCACTGCCATTAACATAATACGTTAGAGCTGATGAATTATAAGGAAAAGTACTATTATAACTTATTAATAATAAATTAATTCCTTTATTAAATTCTATAACGGGTATTCTGATACTAGTCATACTATCTATTACGTTAGCAGAGTAGGAGTTACTATTAATTTTAATTGTAACTGCACCGTCAACAACATTATCACCAAATTCATCTAGTAATTTAACTGTAATCACATTGTAATTAACTGTAAAATTCACGTATTCTACAGTCATATTCACTGTCTTTGATACTGTGAAATTTAAAGTTGTGTTTGATGAATAATAGTATGTGTTAGTGTAAGTGAATGTTACATTGTTTTTTCCTACGTTAAGATTATTGTTGGATATTGTTATATTGGTTACTCCATTACGTACTGATACAGTAGAGTATGTCTGATTGTTTACTTTTACTGTTATTGTTCCACTTGATATATTTAGGTTGTCTTCATCTTTAACTGTTATAGTGAATGTTGTGTTTTGTCTATTATCATCAACTGTTGCTGTTGTTATCGTATCCTTATATACTATGTTAGTTACTGTTACATTAGATGAGTTGTAATTATAGTGATTATCAGAGTATGTTAGTGTTATATTGTTAATTCCAGCATAGAATTCTTTGTTAGGTATAGTTATGTTTGCATGTCCATCTTCTATTGTCACAATAGCATATGTGTTATTGTTTATATTGATTTTCACAATTCCATCAGTTACACCTGTATTATTTTCATCTACGACTGTTATGTTGATTGTTGTATATGTTTTATTATTATATACATTTGCTATTGTATTTGTTGGTATATTTAACATATAATCTGAATTTAAAGGACTTGTATATAATTTAAGAGAAACTACAGCATCACTATAGCTTGTATTTCCTATTAATGATTTTCCTGGTGGTATTGCAACTCGAGAGTATGTATCAATAGTAGTAGGTATGTATATTACTGTATCATTTGAAGTTAAATGTAATTCTATTTTAATAGTATCACCTGTATTAACAGGTATTTGATTATTGAGTTTTATAGTTTCATAACATGCATGGCTGAATTTACCACTTTGTGTTTCCTGTAATTTGTTATTTACATATATATTTGCTGTGTAGTTATAATCTGAACTAATTACATATGTACCAAAGGCAGATATCAAATCATTGCCACTAGAAGTAAATTCATTTGAGTAAGTGTAATTATTTGTATTTTCTATTTCATACCAGTAATTAAGACCACTTAAATCATATTGATATATTCTATTATAGTTTGTTGTATCATTTAATATGAAAGTTATACCACCAACACCATAAAAATCATCACATGAATTTAATATGGAACTATCATAATATGAAACATAATAATATCCTTCATCTCCAGCATAGGTTCCCCAACTATTTTTAACAATAAATGCTCCATCACCTGGTGGTATATTCTTGAAGTTATATCTACTATAATTATCATCCCATCCTACTATAGTAACAGCATGATTAATGTAAGTAGTGGTTGAATAACCATCATAAATACTTCCTGAATATATACCTGTGTATACTGCCCCGTATTTCATAATAGCAACTTTTACTTCATCATTATCAGTGGAATTTGTTCTTGTAGGAACTCCATAAACATCGGTTACATGTAATATGCTTTTTAGTAATGGTGATACATATGAATTAGTATCATATTCATCATCACTTTCAAGTACTGGCCCTATCCAATTTACAAGATAACCTATGGACATATCATCTAATCCGCCGTCTCCAGGTAGAAGTTTCCATCCTTCCTCTGAAAACATTGCCATAATATTTTTCAGATTATTTTCTGAAAGATCTAGTGTTATATTCATTGCTTTTAAAATACATGATTCTAATGTAGCTAACATGGCAAATGCATAACAATTACCATCATTACCTTGGTCTTTTACAGATGTGACATAGCCATAGTCTCTTAAATCATATGATGAAGGTATTGTTTTAATATTACTAAAAGTAACGTTTGTAATATTTATATCAGCAATATTTTCTTCATTAATTAAATAAGTGACAGGTTCACTTCCATACCAGTTATTATTTGACAATATTGAACTAGTATTATATATGGAATACATATTATCCCCGTATTTAGCATTGTTGTTAGTGAAATTATTACTGTTTAGTATAATATTATTTTGATTAGCATATATTACTCCACCATAACTTGTTGCAGTATTATTAATAAAGTTAGATGATTCAATTTCTAATCTAAGATCATCAGAATATATTGCTCCACCACGTCTACCTTTATTATCTGTGAAGTTGGATGATAATATTGTTAGATTGGAGTAAGTATCAAAAATCGCTCCTCCATCATATATAGCCGTGTTATTTATGAATCTTGCATTACTAATGACTAAATAAGCTGCTAATTCATCAGTTTCTGTATTTATATCTTGATCAGATGTACCGTTAATAGTTAATATAGCTCCACCCAATCTTGCAGAATTATTAATAAATTCTGAATTAAGTAAAGTCATATTACTATTAAACAAGTATATTGCTCCACCATAGCTGGAGGTTAAATTAATAAACTTTGAATTATCAATATAAATCGTTGATAATGCAGAGTATATTGAACCTTCAGATGTACTGTTATGGTTTATAAATACTGTATTGTTGAGAGTTAAATGACTATGCTCATGTATATCAATACTAGTGGTTGTGTAATTAGTTACGGTTATATTACATAATGTAAGATTACCATATAGACTAAATAAGGAATTACCTGAATTTGCACCATTAATTATTGTCTTATCAGCATTTTGACCAGTGATTGTTATATTTTTAGTAATAATAATATCTGACATGTTATATATTCCATCAGATAAATAAATGGTACTATTAGTAGTTACCTCGTCTAGTTCTGATTGAGTGAGTGTATTCCAGGGTTCACTGTTACTACCATTACCTTTATCTGCATTTGAATTATTCACATAATAGTTTGCAGTTTTACTGTTTTTATTTGATGTATAAGTATCTGTGTTATTGATTAAGTTATTTGATGAATTAGTGGATATACTATTTATTTCATAGTTATTATCAGTAGCATGGTTTTCACTTTGAGTTATATGTGTTGAATTATTTGTTGCTGAAACAGCTGAAATACTTGTAATTATTGTAATAACTATTAATATAAATAATATTTTATTCTTCATTAAGCGCCCCCTATTTATTTATATTATTATTTATACTCTTTCTAGACTTAAGTAGTTAATAGTAATAAAATTAGACGAGAATAATAGAAAAAATAAGAATATAAAGGATTTCATGATGTGGTAAGGATAAAGGATTAATCTGTTAAACTTCATAGTAGATTATAAAAACACATGAGTTTATACAATTAAATTCATTGAAATAAATCTTGTTATATTAGATTAATCATGTAGAATAAGTTGAATGTTATATAAAATAATAAGAGTTTATAAAAAATATTAAAAAAAATTTTTATGGAAGGTTATTCCATAAAAAATATGGAAATGTATTTCGAGTGGGAGTTTATGGGGGAGTGTTTTTAAATGTTTACTTTTATTTTATTATATTTTTAATACTTTATTTCTTAATTCTGGTAACTCATGACAGTTTGCTACTGGTAATGGTTCCTCTACATATATTGGTTTCCAGGATAATGCTTTTTCGTTTTCTTCACGTTTTACTTCCATACCTTTTTCATAGTATTCGTCTCTTGCTTTTACCATAGCCTCCATTGCTTTTAGTGGTGAGCCCGGTGGTACACAGCATGAAGAACCTAGTATGTCAATTCCTCTGTCAAGTGCTTTAAATGTTTCTAGTCTAATACTTTCTAAATCACCTTTGAATAGGGAATCTGTTGCAACATTTCCAACTAATTGGGTGTTACTATCTAAATCATATTTTATTTGATTTGCTTCTTTTACATTTACACTGTCTTCAAAGGAGAATCCATTATATCCTACATCAAGTGTGTTTTTTAGGATTGGTGTTGTATCTCCACATACGTGTAATACTATGTTGAAGTCTGCTGCTTTAGATATTCTTTTTAACGGATATCTTACAATTTCATTAAACATTTCTGGTGGAAGGAGATCTGCTGCAATGGATGGTTCGTACATACAATCTCCCTGTACATCAAGATCATTATATGCTTTCACGATTTCAATTACTGCATCAGCACATATGTTTACTCCTTCTTTTACTGCTTCTGGTTCTGTTGCAAGACATTTCATAAGATATTCAATACCAACTATTTGACCAAGTAATGTGAATGGTCCAATTTGACCAGATATTAAAGGAACATCAGGGTATTTTTCTCTTGCTATTTGACATGCCTTAGCTACTACAGGTATTCTTCCACTACTTAGGAAATCCTCATTTAGTTCTACGCTTGATAAATCATCAAAGAAAGGTGATGCTGTAATTTCTGGTATGTGTTCATTTGCATCTCTTAAATCTACTTCACAACCCATTGCCTCTGCTTCTATTGCAAGGTCAAATGGTATGTTAATACTTTCTACGCCTGCATATTTATGTGCACTTTCTCCGAGTGTTACCATTTTTTCTGCATCAGTGTGTGATGCTGGGAATCCTGCTCCTGTTCTTTCCATTCCTTCAATTAATGCTACAGATACTATACTTGCAGCTGGAACTTTTTCTACTTCTTTTCCTGCAAATGCATTTTCTAAGTTTTCAATTAAATCCATTTTGATCTCTCCTTTACCAATTTTTAAGAGTTGAATCTAACTAGATAAAAACTTATTTTTATTCATTTGTTAGAGGTTAAATTTTTTTGTTATTGATTGGGATTTCAATATTTTTTTCCATATAATTTAATTCTGATTGTTTTTATCCTGTCAAATTCATACTTATAATTATGAATAACGTACTATATAAAGGATTTGTACTAAAATAAGATAAAATTGAACGTTAATGATTAATTAAAGAACTATTGATAATTTTTTAGACCAATAATAAATTAATATTCAACTAATAATTTTTTGTTGTGATGATAAAATAATCATCTCATGATAATTTTTAAGAAGTCATGATAATTCATTTTTAAACAATATAAAAAAAATAATAAAAAAAATTAGTAAAATTTATTGGAAAGTAGGATATAATCTAATTCGTTCAATTTGATTTACTGGAATATTTTGTATTTCAATGTTCAAAGTATCGAAACCAAGATATAATTTTGTGTTAATGAATGTGCTTTCAGTTCCTATTATTTTACTGTTTTTATCATAACAGGTTGCTGCAATTTTTATTTTTTCATATTTGTCTGGATTTTTGATATAAATTTCACCTACAATTGATAATTTATCAGGTGAATTTGATATAATGGAAGTGTTTGTTATATTCATACCTATTTTATGTTCAATATCATGCATTTGCTCAATGAATATGGAGTTAACAGTAGAATAAACATTATTTTGTTTTCTTTTTGGTCTATTCCTAATTAGTTTTTGTTTATTAGATGAATGCTTTTTAGGGGTCTGTTTATTTTTAATTGTTTCATTAATTTTTTCTTTAGGTTTGTTTGAAACTATTTTCTGTTTAGGCTTATTTGTTGCTATTTTCTGTTTAGGCTTAATATCAAATGGTTTATCAACAATTTCAGGTAAGATGATAATTATACTAGTATCAAAGAAATCTGGTTTAAATTCAATATCGAAAGCAGTTAAATCATACAACTTGTTAATCTCAACAATAGTTTTTTCCTTTTCAGTCTTATTACCTTCCTTGTTAAAACATATGACTGAAATCTGTAAAACTTTATCCTTATCTAACTTTTTATTAATAGAGACTTTACCACTGATAGTAACTATTTTATCATCATCAATATCTAATTCTATATTATTAAATCTCAGACCTAAACTATTTTCAAGTTTCTTGTTTCTTTTAATCTTTCCTCGGAATTCCTCTTTAAGAAGATTTAGTTCTTCTCTGGATAAACTAGCGTACTTTTCTTCTCCTATTAGAAAATTATCATCAAAAGAATTTTCATCAATTAAATCATTTGATAATTCATCTTTTTCTTCTTGAACTATTTGTTCTTCTCTGATTTGATTATTCTTATCCTGTACTGGTATTTCATTCTGTTGTGGTTCTACTTCATATGGAGATTCTTCTGGTTTATAGAAGAAATCTTCTTCTTCATCTGTAATATTAGTATTATTTTCTGGACGTAATAATTCTTTTGCAAAGTCATCTAAGTCATCAATGTCTTTTACTAAATCATTTCTTTGATGTTTTAATTTCTCCTGTCTTCTACGTTCATCATCTATTAATTCTTGTGCTATTCGATCTGCATACCTATGGCTATCATCATTATCACGTTCTCTGTTATATTTGTTATCCTCATGTACTACTGCAATGTACAATAATTCACCACAGTATATACATTGTTCTTCAAAATCATCATTTAGTTGACCACAGTATGGACATCTTTGCATAGTTTATCTTCCCTATATTTATTTGTTAATTATTTATATGTATATATTAATAAATATTTAAAATCATTATTATTATTAAAATAAGAAATAATTCAATATAAGTTATATTATTTATTGAATGAAGTTAATCTTTGCTAATTAAAATGGTATATATAAGTAAATAACACATGTTTAAATAGATAAGAATAAAAAAAGGTGAGCAATTTGACAAGCAGAGAAAAAGTTTATGATTTCATGGAAAAATCAGGTGTATTATATTTATCAACAGAGGATGGTGAAAAACCTAAAATAAGACCAATAGGATTTAGAATGTTAGTTGATGGACAAATATATTTTCTAACAGGAACATTCAAAAATCTATATGACCAAATGCTAAGAAATAGTAACGTGGAATTTCTAGCACATAATGGACAAGAATTTATGAGATATTATGGAAGAGTAGTATTTGATGAGGATGAAGATAAACGTCTTTTAAATAAAGCATTTGAAAAAATGCCAATGTTAGAAAAAATGTATGGTAAAAATTCAAATCTTACACCAGTAATATTCCATGTATCTAAAGCAACAGCTGAGATTAGAGATATGAATGGAATTATAGAAACATATAACTTCCTAGATTAAATTAATATTAAAAAAATAGTCCTAATACTAATATTACTTCTTTTTATCTTTTTTTGTAGTTAGAAATAAATAATAAGAGAATAAAAATTATTCTCCTACTAATTTTAATCCTGTCATTGATTTAACATCATTACTTAATACTCTAAGATCAGTTCTATTAAGTTTTGATAAATCATCATGACCAGCAAGTTGTGCTAACATCTTTGCTTCTTCAGTAATAGCATTAATATAATTAGCAACATGGTCAGCTGCTTCATCAACATCTAATGTTCTTAGTTTAGGATTTTGTGTTGCAATACCTACAGGACAAGTTCCTTTGGAACAATTTCTACATCCGATACATCCCATTGCAATCATAGAAGCGGTTGCTATATATACAGCATCTGCACCCATTGCTAATGCTTTAGCTACATCTGCACCATTTCTGATTCCACCTGTAATAATAAGGTCTACATCATCCTTAGCACCAATTTCCTCTAATGTTTTTACTGCTAAAGCTAGTGCAGGGATAGTTGGTATACCAGTTTCCTCGGATACAATTTCAGGGGAAGCACCTGTTCCTCCTTCCATTCCATCGAGTGCAATTATATCTGCTCCTACTTCATATGCAATTTTAACATCTTCATCGACTCTTCCAGGACCTAATTTAACAATGATAGGAACTTCCCAGTCTGTAACTTCTCTTATTAATTCTATGTGTTCTGCTAATTCTTCTTTGCTTTGTGAGTCAAGGAATCTGCATGGACTTAATGCATCAGTTCCTTCTGGTATTTCTCTGATTTTAGCTACTTCTAGACTTACTTTTTCTGCCATTAAGTGTCCACCCATACCAGGTTTTGCACCTTGTCCTATTTTTACTTCTACTGCATCTCCAGCATTTAAGTATTTAGCGGATACTCCGAATCTACCAGAGGAGTACTGTACTACTAATTTATCTGATAGTTCTCTTTCTTCTGGAAGCATTCCACCTTCACCAGTGTTTGCTACTGAACCTACCATAGCTGAACCTTTTGCTAATCCTAATTTTGCTTCTTTGGATAATGCACCGAAAGACATACCACCTATTAGTACAGGGGTATCTGCTTCTAATGGTTTTTTAGCAAATCTTGTACCTAGTTTTACTTTTGTGTTACATGGTTCTCGGTATTTGTCTACTGGTGCTATTGAAGCTTGTGCTGGTAATATTACTATATCATCAAATTTTGGCACGTCTTTTGACCTTCCAAATCCTCTTATTTTATAGTTTCCAGTTTGAGCTTTAGTGTGTATGTCCTCTATGGTTTGTTTACTATAAATTGCTCCTGCATCTAATGCTGCCATTTTTTTATCTGCCATTTATATTACCTCTTAATTTTATTTACCATAGAATGGTCTTAATTGATCTTTCACAATTTTTGTGAAATTTTCAGCTTTTTGGTCTATATCATATTGTTTGAAGAGACTGTTGAGTTTGTCTTTATCTTCTTCTGTTAGTTCTGTTTCTTTAGCGTTGTATCCAAGTTGGTAGGATCCTGCTATGTAGATTGCTCCACCAATCATCCAGTCTCCTAAGTCTTTACTTGAGTTTCCTGTGATGATTATGTCACCATCTAACATGTATAGTCCTGCTGTTTTACCAATATTTCCATCAATTAATATTACACCATTTTTGTGTAATTGACCTACACCGTCTCCAGCATTTCCTCTAACTACTATGTTTCCGTTACATTTACCAAATCCTACGCCGTCTCCAGCTCCACCGTTGAGAATAATTTCTCCTTCGGTCATGTTGTCTCCAAGGTATTTGTTAACTGATCCATTAATAGTTATTTCTGCTCCATCATTTAGAGCACCAATAAAATCTCCAAAATCACCATTTAATTCTATGTTTGCTTCAGATTGTATACCTACTGCTATAGAATTTAGAGATTCTACATCTTTTATGGTTATTTCTTTTTCATTGCTTGTTATAGCATCTTTTATAGAAGTATTTACATCACGTGTTGTTAAATCTACACCTGAGATTTCTACTTTTGCCATATTTTTCTCCTCATAATTTTCTTTTTAATAACATATAGTCCCAAAGTGTTGTTATTAAATAATACCTCATAAATTTTATTTAAAAATGTTAATTTGTTTAATAATATTTTATATTATTATAAATTGTATAATTATATAACTTAATTTTTTAAATAATTTATGTGGTTATATGATGTTTTTGTCTATTTTAATATATATTATTTTTTTAATATAAGGGGTGTTAAGATGTTATATTTCAGAAATCATAAGTATTATAATATCTTTTTTAGGTTTAAAAATAATTGCAGAGTTTATATTATTTTTTAAAAGAATATTTCATATTCTAATGTAATTTTAAGTCTTTTTAAATAGTATCTTTTAGTTTAACGCATAGTAAAATAAATAAAAAAAATTAAATTTAATCGCTTAAATTTTATTTTTAAGACATATAAATTTAATTAAGTAAAATTAATTCAATAATTTTATATATTTAATTATCCTTAAATTATTACAGAGTTAAAATAATTATAATAGGTTTTGATTATTAATTTTTATTATCTATATGAAAATTTAATATTATAGTTTTCCGAAGGAATATAGTCATGTTTTTTAGTTCACCTCGGAAAAACCTATTATTTTAACTCTTAAATATAATAAGTAACTTTATACTATATCCTCTATTTTTTTCATAAAATTAAATTTATTATACATAATTCTTTGATAAAACAACTAATAATTATGGAAAAGATTATTAAATAAAGATAAATTTAGTAGTTGTATAATTATTAGAGACTATCTTAAAAGACTTTATTTTATTATTAGTTTATAAATTGTTATAATTTAATTCAATTGGATTACATGTCTTAATTTTTATTATAAAAACAGTTATATAATTTAAAGAGGATAATAGAATATAGATAATTAGAGGTGATAACATGACAGAATTACCAAAAGCAACTATGGGAAAATTACTGAAAAAAGCTGGTGCTACACGTGTAAGTGATGATGCTAAAATTGAATTAGCAAAAGTACTAGAAGAAATCGGTGAAGAAGTTGGTAAAGAGGCAGTTCCTTATGCTAAACACGCTGGAAGAAAAACAGTTAAAGCAGAGGATATTAAACTAGTAATAAATAATAATCTATAGCTGTAACTGTTTTTTATTTAATCATATAGATATATCTTTTATATTCCGATTCTTTTTTAAATTTTTTTTATTAAAAAATAGGATTAATCTAATTAATTCTATATTTATTACTTGAATTAATAAATAATTATTAATTAAGTAAATAGTATGTCTACTATTTTTTTTAGATAATATACAATAATAATTCTTAGTAAAAATAAGGTAATTAATTGTAATTTAGTAAAAAAAAGAGTATACGAATAATCAAATTGGATTATTTAATCAAAATATCCTATTTCTTATTCATAGTAGTATAATTTCAATTCATTTTATTGATTTAAGGACCTAATATAACTTTTGGACGAACATGTAATACAATGTCACCGTTTCTAGTTACAGTCCATTCTATTGAACTATTTTCATCAATTTTGAATTTATTAATTATATCTTCTGGTATTTCAGTTTTACCATTATGCATTTTTGTTATTTCAATATCAGCCATTATTTCACCGATTTAAATTCTCTTTATCAAAATATTTAAAAGTAACCATTAAAGGTATAACTAGGATTAGTATTATTAAACAGATTATTGATTATTACTTGTTTTAATACTTATTAACTTTATATAATTTTTAATTTAAATTATTAATTAAGGGATATTAAATTATAAATTTTTTTTAACAAGGGCTATTAAAATAAAATCATGATATTATTATAAGAGGAAATTTATATGAGAATATGTTTATATGGTGCAGGTAGTACTAAGTTAAACAAGAAATATTTAGATGTTGGATACCAGTTAGGAGCAAAATTAGCTCAGGAAAATCATACCCTTGTATTTGGCGCAGGAAGTAATGGAATGATGGGTGCTGTAGCAAGAGGGATGCATGATAATAATGGTAAAATAATTGGAATAGCTCCTGATTGGATGGATAAGTTTGAGGAGTTATATGATTATTGTGATAAATTAATATCTACTTCCACTATGGATGAAAGAAAAAGGCTGTTTCTCACAAATTCAGATTTGTTTATAATAGCACCTGGTGGAATAGGTACATTAGATGAATTTTTTCAGATAATAACATTAAAAAAACTGGAAAAACATGAAAAACCAATTATAATGTTTAATATTGATGGATATTATGATGTGTTAATGGATATGATGAATCATATGATAAAAGAAAAGACTATATCCGAGAAGGATATAGAATTATATGAAGTTGCAACATCAATAGATGAAATATTGAATTATATTAATACATATTAATCATAAAAAGTATAGGAGTTGAAATATGAAGAAGTATCAAGTAGTATTATTAATTAGTATTATCATTATATCATTTACTGCTCAAGGAGTGAGTGCTACATCAGTTTTTCTTACATCTGATCATATAGGTTCACAAGATAATGATATTGAAATGATGAATTCTATAAAGAATTATGTTGAAGACCTTAGTAATGGCAGTATACAAGTTACTGTTGATAGTCAAGCACCAAGTCCTGGTGAGGGAACACGAGCTATTGAAAGTGATAGTGATGTAAGTGTAACTATGGCAGCATCTTGTTCCGGAAACTTTATAGTACTGGCACAGGCAGCACAGAATATTGATAAACAAATTATCTTTGTAAATACTGGTGATGTAAACTTAGATAATGTTAGTTTTGTAAGACGTGCATGGGATGATAATTATTCTAGTACAACCTTTGCAGGTATTAATTCACCAGGAAAATTCCTGAATGATGCAGGTATTAGCTATATTCAACCATTACAGGAATATCCTAATGCTGGTAGTGATGGATCATATACTTCATCTAATGATGATGTTAACAGATATATTGCTCAGCAAATTGTAAATGATATAGAAAATAATGCTAGTAGTAGTAAATCATATGATAGTGATTTAATAGTTAATCATACATTACGTCCTTCTGTAATGGCTGAGGCAAGTCAGAGCTTACTTGACGATAATGATATGAGTATGAATGGTACATACAATTCCTATACGGCACCACAAGTATTATACATGACAAGTTCTTATCTTAATGGTAATGGTTTAGAGCAACCAAAAGAGTATGAACAGCCAAGTTCTCCAATGAATCATTCATCATTTACTCAGAAATCATATTCAATTTACGAGTATATGGAAATGGCTTCAATTGTAAAGAATTATATGGATGAAAATGGTAGAGCTCCTGATTCCATTGACTATAAAGGTGCTCATATAGGATATTATGATTTAGTATATAACTTTGCTAAGTTAACGGCAAATCATACTGATGGAAGACATATGGATTTCAGTTATGATACAGAGTTTACTAAATTAAATAATGATCCATTAGCAGAATATGGACAATATATAATAATAATTGGTGCCATAATAATAGTTATTGGAACTATTAGAAGATTATTTAGAAGAAGACGAAGAAGATATTAGATTTTCGCTTCTATTTTTTTTTAAATTCTATTTTTTTATTTTATTTTCATAAAATAATATATTATATAATATTTTAGATAAATACTCAAATAATACATAAACTAATTCTAATAGGGGATATATGATGAGTAATAATATTGATTTATATAAGAAAGATAAGGCAATTAAACGTTATAATTTTATTAAAGAACTTGATTATACTGATAGTGAATATAAGAAGAATTTAAGAAAACATATGGCTAATCATCGTCAGAATGCTAGAGGTTTATTAAATCCACGTTTAACAGCAAAGCAGGAATTGTTGATGTATGAAATGTATGGATTTGAGAGCATGAAAACTTATGCATTAGATGTGCTTAAGCAAAATATTGAATATTGCACAGTTTTAGAAGCTGGCACTCATGATGAACAAATTTCATTAACGGAAAAATTTCTTAGAGAAAGTAATAATAAGGAATATCTTTTAACATTAAAGCCTTTCAGCACTAAAAATGGTAATTCATGGTATACTCCAGTGGATAGATTAGTTAATTGGATTGATTGTTATATGATTCAAAGAGATGTTTTCTTTAGGTATGCTAATAAAGATGAAATCTTGTTATATCTTCCAAGTTATTTTCAGGACAATATCTTATCAATGATTACTTATACTGAAAATGAGGAAATGGATTTTGATAATGATATAGATGAGATTGCTAAGGTGTATGATACACTAGTAAATGGTGTTATAGATATACTTGAAAGTCTTCCTGAGGATAGAATGATTGATAATTTGTTTACCATGGATTATAAACAAATCAAAAAGAATAAAAAAATTATACGAGAATTAGGTAAGGATTATCTTAAATTAATGGAATAATATGTTTCATTAATTATTACTTTTTTTAAAAAATGAGTTTAGTAAAGAAGGGTAATTAGTTATGTAATTACTCTTCTATATTTACTGATACAAGATCGTTTTCGTCTGATGCTCTTTGGAAAGCATCTATTAGTAGTGGATCTATTTTATCAGGGTTTGTTATATTTACTATTGTTTTTGTGTAGAATCCAACTAGGTAGAAGTAAATGTCTTCATAGTCACCTGTGAATTCTGGTAGGTCAAATGTTTCTTTTAGATAATTATTTTGATCTTCTTCTATTTTTTTTCCATCTATGTCGAATTTGTTCATTTTTTATTCTTCCAATTATTTTGATAACAATAGTTATATTAATTATAGTATTAAAAGTTTATACTTTTTTATCTAAAAGATATTCTTACTATAGATACTTCTACAAAAAATAATTAAAGACTATCATCAACGGTATTATTAATCAAATCTAATTTATGAGGAATAATCTCATAATCTTCTAATTCATAGCCAATATCTTCATAACCTTCAAGTTCATCCTCAGTAAATTGTTTTCCTAGCAATCCACCAACATCAATTATCTTATTAACTTTAAAGTTAGCAGTCACTATACCTCTATGAGTATTTTCTATGACAAAATCATTTATAGTATCTGAAAAATGAGTTAGCACAATAGCTGTTTTCTTCTCTTTCATTTCTAACTCAGGATCACTACCTGCAGAGCCCATCCTATCAAGAAACATCTTTGATTGTCCTGCTAAATCACCGAAATATATTGGTGCTGAGAATATGAAATAATCAGATGCTCTAATCTTATCAAGAATTTCATTTAAATCATCATTTAATACACATCCACCACCCTGTTTGCACTTTCCACAGCCAGTACAACAGTGAATGTTATAATCATCAAGGAATAAAATCTCATTAGAACCTCCAGCATCTTCAATTCCAATGGTTAATCTATCCACAATTTTTTTAGAATTTCCATTACGTCTACATGAAGTTATCAAAGTTACTGCTTTCATTAAATCACCTTCTATTTAAAAGATTAAATTATGGAATTAATAAATTTTATTAAAATAAATTAGTCTTTAAAAATAAAAATTAGTTTACATAGTGATGATTTTTATAAAAAAAAGTTTATAAAAGGATTAAAAATTAATCATAGTTATTGGTTATGCCAACCATCTACAATTAAACGATATTCAGGGGAATTATGGTTAATTTTAATATTATAGTTATTTATATCAATAATATCTCGATTATTATTTACTATTAGATATGCATAGCCCTGACTAATATCCAGGTTATACTCCGCATAATTTTTATAACCATTACTTTCTAGTACTTTAATGTAAGTTTGTAATCTATCCTTATACTTAAATGATTTTTTATGTATCTTACCCTCTTCAATATATTCTACAGTGATTTTGTTACCTACTTCATCACTAAACTTATTTCTTTCACGTTCGTTTCTGTATTTTCTTTTATCATTAATGAAGTTATGATAACTATCTTTTAAGTTATTGTAATTATTATTAATACTGTTGATGGTATTCTGAACTTTTATACTAAGATTATTGTAGAATCTTGTGAATCTACTTGTACTTCCAGGATAATTATTTTCAGGTTTTACAAAGTAATCAATCAAGCTCCATAGTTTAGATAGTATAAATGATGGTTTTTTGATTGTTTTATTATCCATTTTATACATTGAGATAAAGTCAAGGAGGATTACTACCAGTAATGGTATTGTTAGAAATCCCCATGTGAATAGATTTATTATCATTGATATAATTGACCATTGAAATAGGAATGATAATAGATAAATCCATTTAATCATGTTATTAATATTAAAATTATTATTCATATTATTATAATTTGCTTTCATTATTTTAACCTTTAATATATAGTAGTTTTCTCTTTTATATACTTATTGTTATTTTATTAATTAAAGAAAAATTGAATTGAAATCAGGGTTAAAATTTAATAATAATGTATTACATAATAGTATTATACCTTTATATAATCTATATAAATTTTCAATAATAGAAATTTATGGATAATTCAAACTAAGGGATATAAACTATTTTTTTTTAGGTTAATATCTAATATACATATTTTAGTTAAAGAAAATCGTTTATATTTACTAATTAAAGGTGTAATGATTATAATGAATTGGGATTTTGATTTCACAGAAAAACAGATAATCATTACAGTATTCTTTTGTATGGCATTCACAATATCAAATCTAATCACTGTTAAAATTATAGATTTACACTTTTTAGGATTAGAAGTACCAGCAGGAGTACTTATTTATCCATTAGTTTATATTTTAACAAATGTAATTACAGAAGTATATGGTGAAAGAACAGCACAAAAAACTTTAGCACTAGGTATAGCTGCTGATGTATTATTTGTATTCATGACAACATTAATATTAGTATTACCATCACCAGCATTCTATACAGGTGATTCAAGTTTACAATTTGTATTTACACAAACACCTAGAATACTAGTAGCATCATATATCAGTTATCTAGCAGGTAACCTTGTAAATGCAAGAGTAACAACAATTGTAAACCGTGGAACATCATATTTACAAATTAAAAACCTAGGAGCAATAGCTCTTGGTGAATTAATTGATAATATAATATTCATAGGATTAGCATTCATAGGATCTGTACCAGTAATTGATATAGTTATCATGATATTCAGTCACTGGGTAATCAGTTTAATATGGAATGTAATAGCACAACCATTCACTGCTAGAACAGTTAAATGGGCTGCTAAAGGAAAACCAGAAGATACTGTTAATGCATAGATAAATAGAAATAATATTCTATTTTTATTAAACATATTCTTTTTTTATTTTTTTAAAAACTTTTTTTATTTATTCTAAGAAAAAATATATTAATCCTTTAATAAAAATTATAGTGACTAGATTAAAATAAAATATAATTTTAATATTAAGGGGAAAGACTATTTTGTCGAATAACATAAATTCAATTAATAATCCAAATAATAAGTCGTTTAAGATTTCAGTAATAATGGCTGTATATAATACAGAAAATTACTTGAATCAAGCTATTGATTCGATTTTACATCAAACAATAGGCTTTAGAGAAAATATACAACTTATATTGGTTAATGATGGTAGCACTGATGATTCAGAGGATATCATGAGGAGTTACCAGGAACAGTATCCTGATAATATAATTGTTATATCGCAGGAAAATCAAGGGCAGTCCGCTGCTCGTAATAATGGTTTAAACTATGTTAGAGGTAAGATTGTTAACTTCTTAGATAGTGATGACTACATATCTGAATCCGCATTTGAGGATGTTTACTATTTCTTTTTAGAAAACTATGATAAAACAGATGTTGTATCAATACCATATTATTCATTTGGTAGAATTGAACAACCTCATAAACTAAATTATAAATACGAATCAACTAGAATAATTGATTTACTAGAAGAACCTGATAATCCACAATTATCCGCATCTTCTGCATTCATAAAATATGATGTACTTAAAGACTTTACTTTTTCAACAGATTTAATAGGATCTGAGGACGCTTTACTTATAAACATGATTCTATTAAACAAGAAAACACTAGGTGTAGTTAATTCTGCACAATACTACTATCGAAAAAGAAAAGATGCTAGTTCTACAATAGATGTTATCTATAAGATAAAAGAGGGTTATACTGATAGATTAGAGAACTATTTCATGGAACTAATAAACTATTCTATATCAAAGGTAGGTTATGTTCCAGAATTTATCCAGTACACATTAGCATACGACCTACAGTGGATAATACAACTTCCAAACCTAAAATATGTCTTTGATAAAAAAGGAGAAATACCTGAATTTTGGAAGATAATGAATGACGTAATTAGTCACATTGAAGATGATGCTATAATTAATAACAGAGGTATAGTTTCAAACCAACACAAATCATTCTTAATCTATCTAAAAAACTTAGAACTAAGATATGAGATAAAAGATGATGATATTGTATTAATGTCAGCAGATCACCAATTAGATAAACTTAAAGACCATTCATTACACATAGATATAATAGAAATTAAAAATGACACGCTAAACATATCAGGATATACTCATACTCACTTCAAATCAGATAAAATAACAATACAAGCAGTAATTAATAATAATTCAGATAGATATCTAGGAAAAATGGTACATTATCCTACACGTGATAATGTTAAATTCTTATCAATACCATGGACATTAATTTACAATTTTGACATGAAAATACCATTAGATGTGGTAATGAATTCACAGGTCAAAATTAAAGTAAATTACCATATTGATGGAGATACAAGTAATTTCAGCAATGACAATTTAATCTCTGATTATCTACAAATAAAATTCTCAAAAAATGCAAGATTATCTAAAACAAGCATATACTCTGTCAGAGATTCAAAAGTTATACTATTTAAAAATAATTCATTTTATATTAATAAATATGATTTCTTTTCAATACTTAGACATGAAAGAAGCATTTTTAAAAAGATATTACAAGAAAAAAAATTTGGATACAAAGAGATTCTAAAGATAAAAGTAATATATCTACTAAAACATTTTTTAAATGGATATAGAAAGCCAATTTATCTTTTCATGGATCGTCCAGAACAAGGTGATGATAATGGTGAACACCTATTTAAATATGCCTTAACTTGTAATGATAATATAAGAAAATATTTCATAGTAGAAGAGGATTCTAAAACATTTAAACCAGTATCACGATTAGGGGAAGTAGTACCCTACAAGTCACTAAAACATAAATTATTATTCCTATTTGTGGATAAGATTATTACTTCACATCCTGATGAACCAGTGATTAATCCATTTTTCTCATACAGTCCAAATAAGGATGAAAGACATTTTATCAGTGGTCTTGGAAATGCGGAGATATACTTTTTACAACATGGTGTGACAAAGGATAATATTACACCTTATCTTAAAAAGTATGATAAGAACTTATCATTAATAGTAACAGTATCTGATAAAGAACATGATTCATTTATGGATGATGGATATAATTATGAGGAGAATATTATTCAAACACTGGGATTTCCACGATATGATAATCTGGAAAGTCATCCACGTAAACAGATATTAATTATTCCAACATGGCGTGATTATCTTGAAGGAAATGAAGAGTTATTTGTAAATTCAGGATATTATACTAAATTAAACGATTTATTAAATGATGAGAGATTAATAAAATTAGCAAAAGAATATGGTTATAAAATAGTATTTAAGCCACATCCACGTTTAATGCATAAAATAAATGAAAAGACTAATAAGAGATATATTGATTTAATAAAATTTAATCCTTATATTAGATTAAGTATAGATGATTTATATCAGGAATTATTCAGCGATTCATCTTTACTAATCACTGATTACTCATCAGTATTCTTTGATTTTGCTTATTTAAAGAAACCAGTAATATATTATCATCCAAATAATGATTATCATCATTTAAAAAGTTACTTTGATTATAATAAGATGGGATTTGGTAGTGTTGAGATGAATGATAAATCATTAATTAATAAAATAGCTGAATATCTTGAAAATGATTGTGAAATGGAAGACATATATAAACAGAGAGTTGACCAGTTTTTTAAATTCCATGATAAACATAATTCTCAACGTGTCTATGATTGGATAAAGAATCACTAGGTGTAATATATGAGATTAGTTATACAGAGAGTAAACAATGCAAAGGTAGAAGTAGATAATAAAGTAGTAGGTAATATTGATAAGGGCTACATGGTACTAGTAGGCTTCGGTAAACATGATACGAATAAGGAAGCTGACTACATGGTTAATAAAATTATGAATTTACGCGTATTTGAAGATGACGATGGACGTATGAACCTAAATATTAATGATGTTCAAGGAGAATTATTATTAATTCCACAATTTACATTATATGGTGATGTTAGTCATAATAACAGACCTTCATTCTCTAATGCTATGAATCCGAAGGATGCTGAGAAGTTATTTGATTATTATTGTGATAAGTGTAGTGACTACGTTCATGTTGAAAGAGGTATTTTTGGAGCTTTCATGAATGTTAGCTTGGAGAATAATGGTCCTGTAACAATTCTTATTGATAAAGAATATAAAAAATAAGAAAAAAGAAGAAAAGGTTAATTTAGCTAAATATTTCATTAGTTGCATCAGCTGCAGGGTCAAATTCCTCTGATACTTCTTTCATATATTTTGGTATATCAAGGTGTTGTGGACATTGTTCTACACATGCTCCACATTCTATACAATCAGATGCTCTGCCATATTCATCTCTTGTTATATAACTAAGATAGTAGTTGAGTTGCTGTGAGAAACCTTTCCATTCTGTCTGTTTTTCTGTATTATATAATTCAAAGTATTTAGATATGTATATATTTTCTGGACAACTGTTTATACAGTAATCACAGGATGTACATGGTATTGCTATTGCTGAATGAATAATATCTGTTACTTTGTTTATTATTTCTCGTTCTTCATTATTAATTGGTTTAAGATTATTAAATGTTTCTAGGTTATCATCTAATTGTTCTTGATTACTTACTCCACTTAATACCATCATCACGTTATCTAATTCTGCTACAAATCTTAATGCCCATGATGCTGGGGATGCTTCACTATTATATTCTTTCATTAATTCTTCTGCTTTCGGTGGTACATTTGCTAGTGATCCACCTTTAACTGGTTCCATTACTACTACTGGTTTTTCGTATTTTTTTGATAGTTCATAGCATTTTCTTGCTTCTACTCCATTATCTTCCCAGTCAAGGTAGTTTAGTTGTAATTGTATGAAGTCTATTTCAGGGTGTTCTTTTAGGATTTTTTCTAGGTATTCAGAGTTATCATGCATTGATATTCAAATGTTTTTTATTTGTCCTGCTTCTTTTTTGTCTGCTATGAATTTGAAGCAATCTGCTATATCTAATGCTTTATCTGTCCATGAACAGAGGTTGTGTAACATATAGTAATCAAAGTATTCTACTCCTGTTCTTTCTATTTGTTCATGGAATAGTTTTTCTAAATCTTCTGGTTTTTTAACAAAGAATAGTGGAAATTTATCTGCAATTATGTAGGACTCTCTTGGATATCTTTTTACTACTCCTTCTTTAAAGGCTACTTCACTTTTTCCATTATGGTAGGGGTATGCTGTGTCGAAGTAGTTGTATCCATTATCCATGTAGATATCTATCATTTTATTTAATTGTTCTTGGTCTATGTGTTCAGGGTTTTCATCTATTTGAGGTAATCTCATCATTCCGAATCCGAATTTTTTCATCATATCACTCCTCATTATCTAACTTTATATTAATTCTTGTTTTTAAATATTTATATATATGAATAGGATAATTATGTTTGGAATAAGTGTATTCTATGATTAAATCTTTTTATACTAAAATAGAGAGATTTATATAAGATAATAAATTAAATATCTACTAATGAAAACGGAGGTGTACTTATGGACATAGGTAATTGGGAGATTAACACACCTGCAATAATCATGATATTATTAGGTATTTTAGCATTAATCTTTCCAGCTGCATCAACTCAGACTATAGGTATAATAGTAGGTATATTATTCTTATTAATTGCAATTGTTTTAATCATAGCAGGTTTTGCTGAGATTGCTGTTTCAAGAGCTTTTGCAGGTTTTACATTGATAATAGCGATATTATGTATATTATTAAGTTATTTCTTAATGTTTAATCCAGCATCAGTTGCAATACTTGTAAGTGTAATAATATATTTACTTGGTATTATAATGATTATAGTTGGAATATTTAACTTAGTAACAGGTCAACTATTTAAACCATTAAGTGCAATGGGTATTACTGGATTAATATTTGGTATATTATTTATAGTAATAGGGGTCTTTGTAAGAAATCCTACTATATTAGGTATAATAGTTGGTTTATGGCTAATAGTATCAGGAATACTATCAATTTATGGAGATAATGATAAAAATTATATAGACATCTAATCTCCTTATTTAATTATTTTTTTAACCTATTTTTTTTTATTTTATTAACTAATTTTAATAGTAAAGATTAACACTTATTTTTAATATAACATAAATTAATAATAATATTTCTTTTTAGAAAAATCAGTATCAGAATCATAGAAATAATAAATGAGGTTAGATATTAATGGATTCAGTAGGTATGGATAAAATAAATGATTTAACAGAAGGTCCATTATTTGATGAATTTATCAAGGCAACAGGTCTAACAAGTGATGATGCAATGTATCTTAAAAATCAATTAATAGATGATTATAATAATTATAGAATTAACGCAGATAGTGTAGAAGATCGTTTAAATGAATTAGTTAATACTATCTTAATTAGCAAGGGATATGATATTAGTTTGGATCCTGAGGAGAAATTCTTAACTTATTACTATAATCAAGAGTATACATTAATGCATTGCACAGTATGTGGTAATCCGATACTCTATAATGATAACTATTGTAGTAAGTGCGGCAGTAGAACACAATATCATTCTAATACTAGTTTAGGCTTCTTTAATGATAGAAAGACTAATAATATTCCTGATAATAATACAATTCAAGAGGATTTCTCAAATAATATTGTAAATGAAATAATGTTTGATGATAATGTATTTAAGTATGCTATTGTAACGTATTTAAATATTTTAAATGATCCAAGTAGTGATAATTTGGATGATAACACATTTAAATACTATAATACCACTATTGATGATGTGAAACAGTTCTCATTAGATAATAATTTAATTAGTGAAAGTGTTACTAAGGAGAATTTTCTCTCATTAGCAAATGGACTTAGTGTATCTCAATTAAAACAAATATTATCTGGCTATAAAATAGATACTAGTGGGGATAAAATAGATTTAATAACACGTTTAATTGATAATCTTAATATAACAAATCTTAAAAAGATATTTGATACCAGAGCATATATATTGACTTCGCAAGGATTGAATTTAATTATAGATAATCCACAGATATACTTCTACAATAAATTTCTAAAAACATACTCATTAGAAAAATTTCAACAGCTATACCAAGAAAACAAAGATACACTAAATCTATCACAAATAGGCTTATTATACATGAATAACTATCGAAAGGAATATGCAAATAAACTAAAATGGGGACTATACAAGAATACATACTATGTAGACTATAATATATTCAAATATACAAATAAGAAAAATTCACAACTACTAAGTTTACTGAAGATACTCACGTGTGATATAAACCTATGGGAAGACAACATACTTGATAAGAATTCACTACTACTAGCACCAGCAATAACAAATAATATATGTAAAATAGTTTATGATGAAAAGATACAGCTAAGTGATTTAAAAGAATTTTTCATAAAAGCAGTAGATAGTCTAGAAATACCGGTATTACTCCTATCAAAAGAAACAATGTTCCAATACTTAATAAAAATAATAAATAAAGAGCCACTTGATAAAATACAGGAAGAAATAAAAGAAAAATATAATAATTTAGATTCCAAGTATCTTTTTGATAATCTAACACAACAACAAGAAGTAGTATATAATATTAATACCTTAATTAACTAACTTCTGTTTGCTTGTTCAAAGTTACCTGATAACATATATACAGTAATTATACCACTAGGATTCTGACTAAGCTCATTAAACGTATTAATAATAATAGATTTAATAGCTTCCATCTTCTCCTTTCCTGTTTTATATTTAGGTTTATTATTTAACTCTGAATGACGAGTACTAGGAACCATATGATCTTTATTAAAAATATAATTAATTTCTTTGGCTTTGTAGAAATCCTATTTTTGTAAAATTTGAATAGATCTATAAATATTATAGAACACATTTTTTAATTTTGTTTCTTTTATTTGCAATTT
>CAMOWA010000021.1 GCA_946628005.1 uncultured Caryophanales bacterium | reverse complement strand
AAGTAGCACAATATGTACCATCCGTCCTATTAACATAATCATCTATAATTTTAAAACCACTTGTATTAGTACTACCACCTTCTGTAATAAAAAATATTTGTACATCTTTAGCAGACACTTGAATAAAAGAAAATGTTAAAATAACTATCAAAATCTTTATAATATTTTTCATAATAAAAACCTCCACTACTTTAAATGACAATAATTAGAAAAATCACTAATAGAATAATTAGTAGAATATTCTTTTACTTTTTCAGTATCAATATCATTAATATTAGTTAACGGAAAACCATATTTACCATCAGAAACACTTATATAAATATCTTCTCCACCATCATCTATAACAACTTTTACATATCCTGATAGACCTTCTCTTAAATAAGAAAAAGGAACATATACATAATCTTCAATATTAGAATAATAAAAATAATACTCACTACTATTACTAGAATCACTATCACAACTATAATTACCTTTATCAAATTGATTTTTTACTTTTGAAGTAATCTTATTAGCACAATAAACATAATAATATTTTTTAAAATTACTCCATCCATTTTCCACACTACTTTGATTATAAATAAAAACACATATAATTCCAAGTATAAAGAAAAATATAGTAAGTAATAAAATAATCTTTTTTCTTTTATAATCTATTTCTAAAGCATCTTTCTCATTAGCAAATTGAACTCCATCAAAAGACCTATCTCCATAACCTATTATTGGTAAATAAAGAAATGGAAGAATTACTACTAAAAAACCACTTAATTTAAACTTTTTTCCCAATTGATATAATAAAACAAGGCCTACAAAAAAACCTATAATTGGAATAAAACATAATAATCCAATCCATTTTTTATGAAAAACAATCTCTGATAAAATCATAAAATTATAAACAGGAACAAAACTTGCCCACCAAGGTTTATTACATTTTACAAATATTTGTTGAAAACAATAAAGATAAAAAAATATAATAGATAAAATAATAATACAATATGGAAATAAAGAATTAAGAATATTCGTTATATTAAATGATGATAAATCATTAGTAATAAAGAAGCTAATAATTAAACTTAATATATAAAAAATCAAAGTACCATAAAAAGATTTATTTTTATTTCCAGTATTATTAGCAAAAATAGTCATAGTCTGATTAGAATCATTGCCAACTAATAGTTTACCAGATCCAACTTGATAGGAAGAATTATCACTTTTTACATAATTTTTCATACTAGCATTCGCACTATGATCATAATTTAGATTCCCACACTTCATACAATATCTTGAATTACTATTCATTTCTGCCCCACATCTAGAACAATATATAGTATAACCTTTATCAGAAGAACCATTCATATTATCACCACCCTAATATAATAATAACACGAACAATAAACAAAAAAAAGTGAAAAGATTATCTTCCCACTAAAAATTTTAATTAGAAAAACTAAATTACTATTTCAGGTCTAAATATTACATAATAATCTTTTCCAAATAATGTCTGATAATTAAAATAAGAATAATAATCACTTGAAATATTACCACTATATAAATGACTAGGAATCTCTAAATTATTAATATAATAATAATGATATGTAAACTCATTTCTATTAGATGAACCATTACCATTTCTTCCTATAAACTTACCATCTAAATAAATAAATGCATAATATCCATTCTCATATGTATGACGAGAATTATCTTTAATATGTGTATTATCAACTTTATAAATCAATACATCACCATCAATAAAATCAGAACTCTTAATAGTAGTTGCCCTAGAAGAACTATAATGATTATCTCCTCTCCATTTTGGTAAACTATAAGCACTTTTTCCATTACCACTAACTCTTTGAATAGATTGTCCTGAGTTAATTGGTACTAAAGCATTCCAATAATTATTTAAAATCATTCTATTATAAGTAAATATAGGAGATTTATCTGATAAAACCACTGACGTTTTATTAGCAAAATTAACTCCATCTTTACCAATAACAATTAATTTATCAAAATAATTATTTGAAACAAATTTAGAAAAATCATAATTCTTATTGTAAACACATTTATAAATATCATCAATTAATTTAGCACCTGTACTAGTTTTATAATACTTATTATAGCAAGCTTTATAAGAATTGATCTTTTTTGATGGAGTTTTAATAACTCTATTTTTTACAGTTCCAGTTGTAATAGAAGCAGAATTATTAACATATACTTTTCCAACCATTAAAATATCTTTACCAATATTTTTACTATTATTTTTAACTGTAACTTTATATTTTAAAGTTATAGTTTCCCCTACTTTTAATCCTTTAACTACCCAAGTTACAACCCCATTATTATAACTAGGCTCAATATCTCCACCATTAGGCCCTCTATAATCAACCATACTAGTTGGTAAAAACTCTGAAACATAAAAGAATGGATATTTTGTATTTTTATTAGTCATATTGCTAGCATTATGTATCTTTATAGTATAAACAAGATTTTGATTAGGATATACACTATTATTATCAGATGCAGAAACTGTTTTAGTTATATATATTCCAGGTAGTTTTGTTCTCAATAAACTATTTAGTACAGATTGGTTATTAACACTTGCATTATATTTAACTGTATTTCCAGACTTATAATACATTCTAGTAACAGAACATTCATCATGATGACTTGAACAAATAATCTTTCCATTTTTTACAAAATGAGTATCAGAACTAAGCCACTCAAAACGAATAGTACCCTCAGACTTCATTAAACTTCCACTAGAATCTAAATCTATAATATTATTTCTTTGTGCTATAGCACTATGAAATCTTAACTGAGAAAGAGGGGTTATGTCTTTATCAATTTTAGTACGAATTACATCTCCAGCAACAGAGTTTAATAATAAAACATCTTTTTTTCCAGTTGATGGATTCACTCCAACATCATATGCCATTAACACATGACCAGTATAAGCAAATAAATCACCTGGCTGAATATTTTTTACAAAATCATCAAATGTTTGAGCGTTTTTATAAAAGTATTTAGCTTTTGTTTTGTTATTAATATAATAAATTACATATTCTCCCTTACATTTATTATTAGAAGAATTACAATTATTCTTTTTTATATAATTACCTGCTTCTTGACAATAATGAGAAGAACCAGTTGCAAAATGGACTCCATCGTATTTACCATCTGAATCAGAAGACATTCCAAACGTCTCAGAAAGAACATCATGAGTAAATCCACTACAAACAGAATATCCCATCTCTTGAGATGTAGAATCCTCTGGATGTCTTTCTATATATTGACTCTTTGAAGAGTTATATTGACGATGAGAGCCTCTCATATACCAAGCCTGCATAACCTCTTTTATCATGCTTTTAGTATTTTCATATGGTAACGATTTTGATTCATCCTTAAGACTTTGCCAATTAACATATAAAGTTACCTCACAATCTTTTTTAGAGGCATTACAAAAATCACTTGCTTTATAAAGTTTTTTATCAGAAAAACTCTTACCACTACCATTCTTTTTAGTATTCCATTCCGCTCCTTCTTTAGCAACATAACCATCTCGTTCAATATTAAGATAATTTGGATTATTATAGTTAGGCAATCCTGAAACACCAGTCTGAGAGCCATATAATACTTTTTGTACAACTTTACTATTATTAGCTCGAACAATAAAACTTCCAGATGAAGACAATGAAGACGTATGAGAAGTAGATAGCTTTCCTCCATTCATATGAAATAAGATATGAACATAATGACTAGTCTCTTCTACAACATTCAATTTAAAATGAGCAATCATTCCACTACTTGTCTTAGCAGTAATCGTAACTGTCCCTTTAGAAATGCCAGTAACTTTACCAGAATTATTTACACTAGCAATCTTTTTATTCGAACTACTCCAAGTAATAGTCTCTTTTTTAGCATTACTAGGTTTATAAGTAACTTTTAAAGTAGTACTCTTTCCTTTAGTAATTCTGCTACTTCCAGATAAAGAAATAGACTTTGCTTTAACATTAGTAGAGCTACTAGAAGTACCACCGATATCAACTCCTCCATCTACTCCATCACCCTTCCAATGAGCAAATAAAGAAATAACTGGATAAGGATCTCCTCTCATACTTAGTTTTTGTAAAACCTCATCAATATTATAACTATTATTTTGATTAAAATAATATAATTTATTATTAGAATAATTATAAGTATACCACTCTCTACCACTAACAAGATTAGTACCACTTTTATAAATACTAAAAGAAGCTCCATTAATAGAATTTAACTTATTAATTGTTCCATTACTCTTATATGTAGCACAGTACGTTCCATCTGTTCTATTAACATAATCATCTATAATTTTAAATCCGTTTGTATTGGTACTTCCTCCCTCTGTAATAAAAAATACTTGTACATCTTTAGCCGAAACATGCATAGAAAATGAAAAAATACTAATAATACAAATAATAAAAAGAAATCTTTTCATTAAATATCACCAGTCCTATAACAATTATACATAAAAAAAAGAAAAAAATATATATAAAAAATAATCAAAGAAAAATCAATGATTATTTTTTTAATAATATACTATATCCCTGATCAATAGTAATAGTATTGTTAGATGTATTAACATAAAAATGATTAAAACTAAAAGATTTAGTAATTGATTCCCAACTAGAAGAATTAGTATTAAACCATTTTAATGTATTTAAATTTATACTAGGGAAACGGAATACAGTTGTTTTATTACTTAATTCAGTATTTACAAGCATAAAGCTATTATCATTAAATAAAGAAAGTATACCAGCATTTTTACCAGTTATTTTTCCAAGGAAAGAAATACTATTATTATATTTGGTAAGTTCACTAACTTCATTAAAACCATAAATCTTAGAAACATTCTTCGAATACAATTGTTTTCCAAGAGGATACAACCACTGATTTGTTGCTTTAATATCATAGTAATGTGGAGTAGGATTATTATTAGAATCCATCATTGCATTCTTGGCCTTATAATGATCATACCATAAGGAATAAGTAAAGTAAGAAACCCTCTTCATACCAAAGGCTAAAGCAGTATTTACCTCAAAAGCTAGGTCATTCGCAGTTAAATACTTGAAAGTTCCATGTTCTGTTAATAATAATATCATCATTGGAAGGCTATTATTCTTTTTAGAGGAAACTCTAAGTTTATTTAAATTAGAATAATACGAATTTTTATGATCAGATACAGAACCATTTTTAGAAAAACAAGTATAGTGATCTACACTTAAAACTTTAGGATTAACTGTACTAATAAAATTATTAATATATTTATCATAACTAGAAAAACCTAATTGAGAATTACCAGCATAATTTGGTAATAAATTAATGTAAGCATATCTATTAGAATCATAATTCATAATAGTCTTGTTTATTTTTCCTAATCTATTAAAATCTTTAGCATGAGGCTCATCTTTTATATCATAAGCAATAACATTTCTATATCGAGAATAAAAATCAACCATAGGAATTATTTTTTTATTCCAATAATCATCATTTTGTTTATAATTATTATCGTTTACATATACACCTTTTTCTCTAACAAGAGCCTTTATTCCTACAGAATTTAAACGTCTAATTGCTTTATCCATCTCTTGATGATATTCCTTTAAAGTTAAATTACTTCCATTGCTAGCATTTATAGGAATTAAAGTAAATCCTGCATTTTTTATTAAATTCAACTGATAATCATTCAATTGTTGAGCTCTAATTCCATGATAATAAGATATTTCAAAGTTAGTTTTTAAAGGTTTAGCTTTCCAATTTACATATAATGTAACACTACAGTCTTTATCCTTAGCATTACAAAAGTCACTTGATTTATATATTTTCTTTTGATTATAACTCTTTCCACTTCCATCAGGTTTAGTATTCCACTCTATACCGGAAATAACATAATAACCTTCCCTTAAAATATTTAATCCCCAACTATAATTATAGTCAAGTAAACTACCTGAAGGAATAGATTTACCATATTCAATTTTTTGACATTCTTCTTTCCCAGAACATAAAACTTTATTTTCCCCTGCACTAATACTTTTACTATGATTTTTTGCAAGACGTCCCCCATTCATATTGTATTTAATATATACATTGTTCTTCTTTTTCTCCCAATTAACATATAAAGTAACATTACAATCACTACTCTTTGCATTACAAAAATCACTTGCTTTATATACTTTATTATGATTATAACTTTTTCCACTACCATCAGGCTTTGTATTCCATTCTGCTCCCTTTTTCGCAATATATCCTACTCTTCCAACATTTAAATAATCAGGATTATTATAATTAGGAAGACCAGCTGAAGTAGTTTTTGATCCATAAGCAATAGTCTGTACAATTTTACTATTATCTTTTACTCGTATAACATTACTTCCTAAAGAAGAAAGAGTTTTAGCATGATTAGACTCTAGCCTACCCCCATTCATATGAAAAGATATTTTTACTTTATGTACTTCCTCTTCAACAATAGTAACTTTAAAAGTAGCACTCTTTCCACTACTTGTTTTAGCAGTAATCGTAACTGTACCTTTAGAAATCCCAGTAACTTTACCAGAATTATTTACACTAGCAATCTTTTTATTCGAACTACTCCAAGTAATAGTCTCTTTCTTTGCATTACTGGGTTTTATCGTAACTTTTAAAGTAGTACTCTTTCCTTTAGTAATTCTACTACTTCCAGATATACTAATCGATTTTATTTTTATTATTTTATCTGACTTTTTGGAATTTTTTTTATTATTAGATGAGACATTTTTAGAAGTCCCACCAATATCAATCCCATCGTCTAATCCGTCACCCTTCCAATGAGCAAATAAAGAAATAACTGGATATGGATCTCCTCTCATACTTAGTTTTTGTAAAACCTCATCAATATTATAACTATTATTTTGATTAAAATAATATAATTTATTATTAGAATAATTATAAGTATACCACTCTCTACCACTAACAAGATTAGTACCACTTTTATAAATACTAAAAGAAGCTCCATTAATAGAATTTAACTTATTAATTGTTCCATTACTCTTATATGTAGCACAGTACGTTCCATCTGTTCTATTAACATAATCATCTATAATTTTAAATCCGTTTGTATTGGTACTTCCTCCCTCTGTAATAAAAAATACTTGTACATCTTTAGCGAACACATCAAGGGTACATAATAATAAATAAACAATTACAATTAATAAAATTTTTTTATACTTCATTTTAACCACCACAATAAATCATTTTCTTCTTAATAAAACACAATGTCCTACTGGAATAGATATAGTGTTTTTCGTTTTATTAACACTCATATATATATTAGAACCATTTGGTAAAACTTCCCAACGACTAGAGCTTGGATTAAACCATTCCATAGATGATAGTTTTGTAGTTTTATCATCAAAAGTAAAAGTATTATTAGTATTTTTAACTAAATCTGTATTAACAAGCATGAAACTATTATCATTAAAGATAGTTAAAATTCCATCATTTTTAGCTTTAATTTTACCTAGTTTATTGTTATACTTTTCTAATTCATCAACTTCGTTAAATCCAAAAGTCTTAGAAACTTTCTTATTATATAATTCATTACCAATAGGATATACCCATTTATTAATCTTTTTTACATCATAATAATGTTGCGTTGGATTATAATTTGAATCCATTAAAGCATATCCATCACCCCAATTAGAATATGTAAAATAAGAAATACTTTTCATTCCAAAAGCTAATGATAAACTAGCTTGAAAAGCTATTTCATTATGAGATAAATTTCTAAAATTATCATGCTTAACCACTAATAATATTGCCATAGGTATATTACCATTTTTATAAGCAGTATTACGAACAATTTTAAAAGTATTATAATATCTTTTTTTATTATGATTATATTGAGATATATTAAACTTAGGATTATCAAATGGAGAGGTCCAACCTAGAATACCTGGATATCTATCAAAACTAAGATATTTAGGTTTAACAGTAGAAGTAAAAGAGCCAATATAATCATAATATGATTTCGTACCAGACAATTTAACATTCATATTATCATATTTATCCCCAGGCAATAGATTAGTAAATCCAAATCTCTTAGGATCATATTTCTTAATATATTGATTCAGTTTAGAAATTTTATTAAAATACTTTTTATTTGGTTCATCCATAATATGATAACCAATAACATTCGAAAATTTAGAATAGAAGTTAACATCCTTTTCAACATCATTTACCCATTTCCCACTATTCCATTTTTCTGAATTTAAATGTATTATATCATCAAAACTATTTTTAGTAGTAACAAGTACTTTAATTTTCTTTTTACCAAAAGCTTCTATCGCATTTTTCATAGAGGAATTATATTTATCTAAGGTCCATATTTCTCTATTAGACCCAGTTAACGGAACTGTTGTAAATCCAGCATCCTTAATATAATTAACTTGCTGATCAGTTACCATAGCAGAAGATGGACCTAACCAATACAATATTTCAAATTTAGTACTCATTGGATAAGCTTTCCAATTCGCATATAATGTAACACTACAATCTTTATCTTTAGCATTACAAAAGTCACTTGATTTATATATTTTCTTTTGATTATAACTCTTTCCTGTTCCATCAGGTTTGGTATTCCACTCAAAACCGTTAGTAATATAAAATCCACTACGAACAATATTAAAACCAGATTTATTATTATAATCATATAATCCTCCTGCTGTAATAGATTTACCATATCTAATTATCTGACATTCTTCCTTACCATAACAAAATATTTGATTACCACTCACAGTAGTATTTTTACCATGAACACTTGCAAGATGACCTCCATTTAAATTATATTTTATAATAACATTATTTCCAGTTTTAACCCAATTAACATACAAAGTAATACTACAATCTTTTTTAGAAGCATTACAAAAGTCACTTGATTTATATATTTTCTTTTGACTATAACTTTTTCCAGTACCATCTGGCTTTGTATTCCATTCCGCTCCACTTTTTGCAACATAATTTTCACGTAAAATATTTACTCCCCAATTATTATTATAGTCAAATAAGCCACCAGGTGTTATAGACTTACCATATTCTATATGTTGACATTCTTCTTTTCCATAACATAAAATCTTATTTCCACTTACACTAGTATTTTTACCATGATATTTTACAAGACGCCCTCCATTCATATTAAACTTAATATAAACAGAGTTCTTCTTATGTACCCAATTAACATATAACGTAACATTACAATCTTTATCTTTTGCATTGCAAAAATCACTTGCTTTATAGACTTTTTTATCAGAATAACTCTTACCAGTACCATCACTTTTAGTATTCCATTCAGCACCCTTCTTCGCAATATAACCTGACCTTTCAATATTTAAATACTTGGGATTATTATAATTAGAAAGACCATCTGTAGAAGTTTTTGAGCCATAAGCAATAGTCTGTACAATTTTATTATTATTTTTCATCAATATAACATCATTTCCTGAAGCAGATAAATTAGTACTATGAGAAGACGATAATTTACCTCCGTTCATATTATAAGATATTTTTACTTTATGTACCTCAACTTCAACAACACTAACTTTGAAAGTAGACTTTTTACCACTACTCGTTTTAGCAATTATTGTAGCAGTTCCCTTAGAAATACCAGTAACTTTTCCAGAACTATTTACTGTCACAATCTTAGAATTTGAACTACTCCAAGTAATAGTCTCTTTCTTAGCATTACTAGGTTTTATCGTAACTTTTAAAGTAGTACTCTTTCCTTTAGTAATTCTACTACTTCCAGATATACTAATCGATTTTATTTTTATTATTTTATCTGACTTTTTGGAATTTTTTTTATTATTAGATGAGACATTTTTAGAAGTCCCACCAATATCAATCCCATCGTCTAATCCGTCACCCTTCCAATGAGCAAATAAAGAAATAACTGGATATGGATCTCCTCTCATACTTAGTTTTTGTAAAACCTCATCAATATTATAACTATTATTTTGATTAAAATAATATAATTTATTATTAGAATAATTATAAGTATACCACTCTCTACCACTAACAAGATTAGTACCACTTTTATAAATACTAAAAGAAGCTCCATTAATAGAATTTAACTTATTAATTGTTCCATTACTCTTATATGTAGCACAGTACGTTCCATCTGTTCTATTAACATAATCATCTATAATTTTAAATCCGTTTGTATTGGTACTTCCTCCCTCTGTAATAAAAAATACTTGTACATCTTTAGCTGAAACATCTACAAAAAAAGAAAAAATAAAAACTATAAAAAACAAATAAAGCTTTCTCATAAATCTACACATCCTCATATCATAAAATGATTTTATCATATTTAAAAAACAAAAAAAAGTGCTATAAGCACTTTTTGAAAAAACAAACTATTTAGCCTCCACAATTAATTTTATAGCAGTTCTTTCTTCTCCATCAATAGATATATCAGAAAAAGCTGGAATGCAAACCAAATCTTTTCCACTTGGAGCAACAAAACCTCTTGCAATAGCAACAGATTTAATAGCTTGATTTAATGCCCCAGCACCAATAGCTTGAATTTCAACCTTTCCTTTCTCTCGAAAAACATTTGCTAAAGCTCCAGCAACACTATTTGGCTTTGATTTACTACTTACTTTTAATATTTCCATATATAAATCCTCGCTTTCTAATATAACATATGAAAATATTAAAAAAATATGAAATAATTATTCTTCAGTATACCATGTAGTAGCAATTTCTTTAACATCAATTTCTTGTCCATCCTTCCAGGTATGTAAATAAGATTTATATCCCCTTACCCCAATCTTAGAAGAACTAGTAGTATACTCTAATCCACCTTTTGCATCATGATTAGACCAAAACTCAACATGAGCCTGTCCACCAGAAGAATAAGCTTTAATATAAATAGGGAAATTATAAGTATTCTTAAACTGCATATCAACACACCATCCACTAGAATAACTAGCAACAGTAGCATCTAACCCTCCAGCAACATATAAACTCTTTTTAGCATGAGGATATCTTTTAACAATTTCAAGACCTCCTAGTAAAGCAGCATTATATGTAGTAGTAGCAATCTGGCAAACTCCATTACCTACGAACTCATAATAAAATACATAACCTTTTTTGTTAAATGGTCCAGCCTTATCACAATAGCTAAATATCTCCCCAGGATTGATAATACTTCCATTAATATAAGACAAAGCAGTATTTAAATTAATATTTCTTAAATATGTGTTTGGCATAAAAGTCGTAGTAAAAGAAGAAGTCATCGTATCAATAGAAGCATATGCCTCATTACCTCCAGCAGCAATAGAGTCAGTTGATAAATCTATAACCTTACTTGATAATTTATCCATCTCTACAATACTAGAAAGAACTTGTAAACTATTTTCAATATTCAAAGAATTCCCAGGAATTCCATTTACATAATGAACTCCCTCTGATAAATCAAAATATCCATCCACTGGTGAAGTATCAACCTGAGATTTTAAACTAATTAAAAAATTATTCAAAACATCCTTATCAACATTATATTTTATAGGAAATATCTTTTTCTCCTTACCATTTATAAATCTAAGACTTTTACTAAATCCTAAAGAATCCTGATATTTCTTTATTTGACTAACACTCTTATCATAATCAACTACAATTCCTAAATCAGAGTATTTAAATTCATATTCTTTATCTAAAACTTTAATCTTTAAAGTTTTACTAAGAATTATATCACGATAAAACTCAATCTTAACAGGAACTTTATTATAAGAATAATGACCTAAATTATATTCATCTAAATAAATATTAGGATAAATTGTATCCTCATATTTTCTTAAAGAAAAATACTTATATAAAGCAAATCCAAAATAAGATAAAATCATTACTACTAATAAACCACTTAATAAAATTACCTTTTTCTTATTATAATTCCATCTCATTTTTCTTCATCTACAATCTTTCTTATTAATTTATATAATCTTTTATAACCATTATCATTTAGATTTATTCCATCATCAGTATACTCTTTATTTAATTGATTATTGATAGATAATTCTGAAAAAACATCTAAATAGTAAACATCTAATGATTCACATAAATCTTCAAGTTGCTTATTATATGTTACAATAGAATAATTATTAATATCCTTATAATCATCATCAAAATCTTCAACCTCTTTATTAATAGGATAAATAGACTCTACATATATTTTGGCATAAGGACGATTTTCTTTAATTTTTAAAAGAATACTCTTTAAATCTTGTACAACTTGGTCAATACTTCTACCATCTATAATATCATTCATACCAACCTGAACAAAAATAATAGATGGATTAAAATCATATACTTTTTTCTTTAAATCAGAAAGTAAATCTTCCAATAATAAATCTTCATCACCCATATTTATGTAATGATAATCTAATTGAAAACTATCAAAATCAAAATTTTGAGTATGACCTTCTCCAATAAATAAATAATTATCATCTATTATATTTTCAACTTTTTTCTCAATAACTTTATCAACCTTCTCTTTAGGTGACATATCAAAAAGAAATTTATTTCTTACAATTAAAAAAGCTAATATCAATAATGTAAAACTACCACCTAAATAAAAAATATTTTTAAAAAACTTAAATAGTTTAGAATAATCTTTTTTTAAAGTCAATATTCGTTCTTTTTTCTTTTTATTATTTTTTACTCTCCCCTCTAAAAAACTAGTATCTAAAGTTTCTGAGTCATTTAATCTTAAAGAATCAACACGAATTCTAGTAGTACTCTCTAAATCTTTATCAATTTTCTTTATACTTTTAGTATTAAAATTCTTAGTATTATAATTTTTATTAGTACTATTATTTTTCTTATTATTAATAGTTCTATCCTTTTTTAAACTATTATAAGGTTTACTATTCTTTTTTGCCATACTACCAACCTCTCTATACAATCCCATTATAGCATGGAAAGAGATGTTTAAAAAGTTTAAATTAAAAAAATGTTAAGAATAAATCCTAACATTTTAATTTCCTACAGTATATGTATACGTTCCACTTCCACAATTTGATACTGCATCACATAAATGATAATAAATTGATACCTTTTGTGGCTTATCTTTTTTATCATCAGCATATATTGTAAATACATCTTGCAATGTTCCAGTATAACCTCTTCCTGAATATGGCCATGGTTCATTAGCGCTTGTCAAATGAAATAATCCCGAATAATATTTATTTTCGCTACCATTTGGAAAAGATGTTTTAACTTTAAACCAAGCACCTTCTAAATCACTTGATCCACCAGAAGGAGATCCACTTAACCTATCTTGCCATACGAACCAATAAGCATCATAAAATGAATTTTCTCCTGGATTACTCATAGGATGAGTATCTTTTGCACAATTACCATTATAGCATCTGCTAACTTGAACTATTGAAGGTGGAGTTCTATCTATTTTTATAGATCTTCTACAATTGCGAGATCCATATTGGTTCTCAACATAACCGTAATAATCTAAATCACCTTCTTTTGTTGCTACAAAAGTAGTTTTATTGTTTGTTAATCCAGGTGATGCTCCTATCCCATAAGATGTAGCATCACTAACATCAAGACGAAGTGATACATCCGTTTTATACCAACCATTAAATACCGGACTACTAGGCGAAGTAACCGAAATAGAACATGAAGGAAGTTTGCCCCATTGAGCATAATAAGTTACTGTTCCACTAGTCGTGGCATTCTTGATACTTGTTTTGGGCTTCAATGTATTACCAGCATTATTTTTTTTCCAACCAATAAATATATATCCAGATTTATAAAAACTTGATGTTTTAAGAGAACAAGCATCATCATATGTACAATTATGAGCTGTTGTTGTACCAAACCCACCATTAGCATCATATTCCACCGTGAATGTATTTGCATTCCATCTTGCATACACTGACTCACTAGATGTAAATTTAGTTGTCCTATTATCTAATATTTCACCACTAGCATTAATAATCTGAGTCCCATTACCATTCTTTTCCTCATAATATCCTGCAAAAGAATAACCAATTCTATCTGGATTATCTATACTAAAAATTGGATTATCTGCTTTATTATCCGAATACCATCCTGTATGATATTTTTCATATATTTTAGATGTACCATTCTCCCCACCTTGTTTATCCAATGTAATTGCAAATATTCTAGCATTCCACTTAGCATATACTATTCCATTAGATGTAAATAACGTTGTTCTTTTATCTAAGATTTGACCCGTATTATCAATAACTTGAATACCTCCACCATCCATTTCAGCATAATATCCAGCAAAATTATAACCAGTTCTAATTGGCTCAGTTATGGTAGATATAGAATTTTCGGCTTTATTGTCCGAATACCATCCTGTATGATACTTTTCATATATATTAGAAGTACCTTTTTCTCCACCTTGCTTATTCAATGTAACTTTAAATATCTTAGCGGTCCATTTTGCATATAATGAACCATCAGATGAAAAAGTTGTTGTTTTATCAGACAATATTTTACCATTTCCATCAATAACTTTAGTACCTTCTCCATTAGTCTCAGTATAATACCCTCCAAAATTATAACCAATTTTCTCTGGTATATCTATACTAGAAATTAAATTATTAGCCTGATTGTCCAAATACCAACCCGTATTATATTTTTCATATATAGTTGATGTTCCACCACTTCCACCTTGCATATCTAAAGTAACCATATATATATTAGCTTCCCATTTTGCATATAATGAACCATCAGATGAAAAAGTTGTTGTTTTATCAGACAATATTTTACCATTTTCATCAATTACTTGAATACCACCACCATTTATTGCTGTAAAATATCCTTCAAAAGTGTAACCAATTTTTTCAGGTATATCTATACTAGCAATTAAATCCTTAGCTTTGGCATCATTATACCAATTTATATTATATTTTTCATATATTATAGAAGTACCATTCTTTCCACCTTGCTTATTTAAAGTAACTTTATATATATTAGCCTTCCACTCAGCATATAAAATTTCATCAGATAAAAATGTAGTATTCTTAGCTAAAATTTTACCATTAGAATCGATAACTTTAGTACCTTCCCCATGTATTTTTGTGTAATAACCTACAAAGCTATAACCAACTCTCTCAGGAATTTTTATAGTAGAAATTAATTCTTCTGCTCTTCTATCCAAATACCAACCCGTATTATATTTTTCATATATATTTGAGGTCCCATTTCTTCCACCTTGCATATCCAATGAAATTGTATATACATTAGCTGAACAAGATGTTGTAAAGGTACGTTCCGTAGCACCTCCTACTGCTGCTGGTGTATATTTTGCGCCAGATGCCCACGTATAAGAAGCTGGAGAAGTCCATATACAGGTATATCCTTTCTTTGTAGCCTTTGGTAATGTTATCTGCGGAGGAATCCATGTTGCAGTAAACACAACTCCATTCGATGTATGTCTTAATCCTTTAAACTTTGTTTCTTTAACATTACTTTCTTGAGTATTATTAGATGTTCTACTTCCAAATGTATGAGTAGTATTATCCATTCCTGTAATATTCCATCCATTAAAAGTATAATTTACTAATTTTCCACTTTTTGATACAGTTGATGAGGAATAATCGATTGAAACACCTGATATTTTATTTTCAAATATTGTTTTTATATTTTTAGTTGGATGACTCACCGTAAACTCTTCATCAAAATCCACTCGTGAAGGGTGATTTGTACCATGAGTACCTCCATCCAAGTTATATGTAATAGAATAATCTACTGGAGACTGATAATAAACATATTGTTGAGAAACATAATTTCCTGCTTGATCTCCAATACTAATAAAGATATTATGGGTTTCTCCATTTGAAGCATTATTCATAACAGGTAACTTTTTATTTTTTTTATAAGTAACCCAACCATTTTGTTTTTTCTTTATATCATTTATATTCTTTGAACAATTATCAGTTTCTGTATCTTCAGAAATACACATTCTTAGATTTCCTTCACTAGTTAAATTATCTGTTGCCTTAAAGTCTAGTGTTGGTATCACTTGTCTATGAACTGGATCTGAGTATTTTATTTCAGAATCATTTAACTTTGGAGGTTCATTATCTACTGCATAATATCCACCTGATACAATATTTGTATCTGTTGTTGTCCAATTCTTTCCACCTAAATCTTGTAATCTATCAATTTTTAACACTAAATACAACTTTCCACTATAATTCTTTGGAGTAATAAATTCTTTTGTTAATGAGATTGTATTTCCCTGTAATATTAAAGCTTTCTGTTTCTTTTTAGATGGAATATCTAAATCTAATTTCTTCCAATCACCAATAATAGTAGAAAAATCTGCTTTATCACTAAAAGCCCAATATATAATGGGATCAGAATTAATACCTGTGGGGCTTTTAAAATCTACTGTAATATTTTTTCTTCGTACATTTGGAGTATGACTACTTTCAGGATGAAATTTAATATCAATTTTTGTAGGAACATTTAAGCCACAAAGATTACTACTAATATCTCCTTCAGGAATCTCTACATCTTTTGATATAGCACCTCCAGCTTGAGGCTTTCCACAAGTTATTTTTGGTAGATACGAATACTGTCCTTCAAACTTTACAATCCTAACATAAGTATCATTTGACGCACAACTAACCCCATCAATTGGGATATCTTTTATCAAATTTTTTGCTTTTAACTGATTATACGAAACTGTTGCGCAAGCAATTTCATCATGACCAAATAAATCTTCCGAAAAAGAATCTACATATACTTTTGAAGCATACGATAAGCTAGTACGATAAGTCTCATATTGTTTTCTTGTTTGAGACTCTCTAATATTACGTATTAAAGGAATAGAAAAACCAGTAATAATTCCTAAAACAACTATAGTTACCAATAATTCAACCAATGTAAAAGCATTTTTCTTCATAATAATCTATCTCCTACTATAAACAATTATATCATATATTATCCGGAAAGATGTATCTTTTTACAAATATTAATTTATTTTTATAGAATCGATAAAATGAAACTAGAGTTTGACAATTAAAAAGATTATTAATTCTACTTTACCCAAAATAACATCTAGGGTTTATCATGTCAATATTTACTTATTTAGTAGCTGTACATCATTATGTTTGTTCAATCAAGACAAAGTACTAATCAGAAAAAAATATACTTATCTTATCGTGCTTTTAATAATTAATAATAAAAGTTCTTTAAAAAAGTAGTTGATAAACAACAAACAAAAAATGAGTAAAGCATTATTATAGTAACACTTTACTCATTTTAAATGTCAAACTCAAAAAAAATCCAACCAATAATACTAAATAGTAATACTTATTAACAAAAAAATTTAATTTCTATTATATTCTTCTACTAAATTAGATTTTGCCATAAGTATTAATATTAAAATAAAAATAACACAACCTAAATATAATCCCGATCCAAATAATTGCTCACCTATTTTAATATCTAATATATAAAACATCTTTTGAGGTTTATTAACAGGATATCCAACATATATAATATCATCCTTTTCACCTTCAAGAAAAAAAGGTCTATAAATCTCTATGGTCTTATATTTACCATTATTAAACTTAGTATAATTAATTTCAACTTTATCCTCTTTTACCTCAACAATTCTAACATAATTAATCTCATACTTACCTTCAATTGGAGTAGCTAGCAACATAATTACCAACCCACTTATAAATAGAACTGTTGCTACAATTAATGAAATTGCCATAATATTACAATACCATTTATTCTCAGAAACTAAAGCTTTAACAAAAGAATAGATAAAATAAAAAAAATAACAAATACCATTAATAAAAAATGATACTAAAAGAATCCAACTACTAGATTTGTACAACAATCCACCTTTATCATTTCCACTTATTCCAATACCTATAACAGCAATAAACCCAATTAAATAACTTAATATAGCAAATGGATTATTCTTATAAACTGCTTTCATTAACATCACCTAAAATCATCAACATATTTTGCATATTATAACATACTTATTAAGAAAAATATAGTATTTGATAATAAAAGTCATCTCATTTTTTATAAATGTAGAATCAATATTTATATTTTAAAAGACTCCTAACAAAAAATTCTGCATAATGCAGAACTAAATATATAATCAAAAAAATTAATAAATTAAGAGGTGTAATTAATTCTACAATATTACTATTTGCATATTCACACTTTTTCACATATATTTACACTAAATGTACATTATAAAATCAGTATTTGTACAAATAAAGAAATTAAAAACTCAAGAATTAAATATTACCTAATAAAAGACTAAATAATTGATCTTTTAAAAGTGAAAAATAGTCAATTTTACGAATAGTATCACTTATAATTAAATCTTCTTCACTAATTAGTTTTTTATTATAAAAAGCTTTAATTTTACCAATAACAGTTTTCTTTTTTATAGGAAGATTAGAATAATTTAATTGAATTTTATACTTAATTTTCTTTTCATTAGAAGGTCCATCAACTACTATAAGATCATTTTTTAATAAGATAGGAACATTTTTTATATTAGCTTTTTCTAAAGAAAGATAATCTATAATAGAACCTTTTTCTTTTAATAAATTGACCTTTACATTATTAAAGCCATAATCTAATAAATCAATTGTTTCAGCATTTCTAATTTTACTATCTTTCTCCCCCAAAACAATACCAATTAAACGAATATTGTCTCTTTTGGATGTTGCTGCTAAACAATATCCTGCAGCATCAGTATGACCCGTTTTTAAGCCATCACAGCCTTCATATTGACTAACTAATTTATTAGTATTAACTAGCCAAAATTTACGATCAGTATTCTCCCTTAAATAATCTTCATAAATAGAAGAAAATCTTAAAATTTCAGAATGATTCAAAATAAGTTCTCTAGCAATCATAGCCATATCATAGGCAGAAGAATAATGATTATCTTCATCTAAACCAGTACAATTAGAAAAATGAGTATGTTTTAATCCTAGTTTACTAATAGTATTATTCATTCTTTTTACAAACTTTTCTTCTGTACCACTAATAAATTCAGCCATAGCAACAACAGCATCATTCCCACTAGCAACACTAATTCCTTTCATTAAATCTTCAACACTCATTTTTTCACCTTGTTCAAGATATATTTGACTTCCTCCCATATCACTAGCATTTTTACTAACTGTAACCATATCCTCCCATTTAATAGTACCTTTTTCAATCTCCTCTAAAATAATTATCTGAGCAACCATTTTAGTAAGAGAAGCAATACTAACCTCCTTATCTTTTTCTTTTTCAAATATAATTTTACCACTATTAAGTTCTATTAATATTCCACTAGTCGCATTAGGAATTAACTTCTCTTCCGCAGAAACGGAAATAAAAAAGAAGAAAAAATAAAATAAAAATATAAATAAAATTATTTTTCGCATAATATCAACTCCTAATAAAATATATGATGAAATAAAAAGAACATGTAAAATAAAATAAAAATTATACATAAAACACAAGAAAAATGCTATGATAGAATTAGGTGATAATATATGAGCACTAAAAAAATATATAAAATAAAAAAGAAAAACTTTATAATATTTCTTTTATTTATAGCTTTGTTTATATTTGGAATCATAGAAATAATTTTTTGTATAGGAAAACTAATAACCACTTCAACTAAAGAAAAAGAAAATAAAATAATTATAAAAGAAAATAATAATAATGATACAAAAAAAGATAACAATAAAGATAAAAGACTAGACAAATTAGAAAATATAGATAAAAAAATTGACTATTTTAATTATAATTATATAGATAGATATTTAAACTACAAAGAAAATAATAAAGAATTAAGCATTGAACAAATAATAAAAAACGTAAATATGAATTTAGATAAAACTCATTATGAAGATAAAATACCAGCAAAAAACCTAAATGAAGAAACAATACTTGTAAATAAATATTACTATTTAGATGAAAATTACGTACCCAATAATCTAGAAAAAATAAATAACCAATATGCATTAGATAATATGAAATTAGTAAAAGAGGCAAAAGAAGCATTTGAAAAATTATCAAAAGATGCTTTAAAAGAAAAATTAAATATAATAGCAATGTCAGCATATAGAAGTTACTCTTATCAAATTGATTTATATAACAGATATGCAAAAAGTGATGGAAAAGAAAAAGCAGATACATATTCAGGAAGACCGGGACATTCAGAACATCAAACTGGACTAGCAGTTGATGTTTATAATAAAAAACTACCTTATACCTCTTTTGAAAATACAAAAGAATACGAATGGATGATGAAAAATGCATATAAATATGGATTTATATTAAGATTTCCAAAAGATAAAGAAGAAGAAACAGGATATCATTTTGAATCATGGCATTATAGATACGTAGGAATAGATATCGCAACATATATAAAAGAAAACAATATATCTTTTGAAGAATATTATGCAACTAAAATAAAAGAATAAAAAAAGGTACGAATTTCTTCCAGAAATTGTACCTTTAACGAAGTCTACGACTTCTAGATTTTTGACTTTAGATATTCAAACTCCTGCGGCTCAGCGCCCAGCTATCTATTTAGTTATCATTAGGCGGTTCAACTGGCTCAACTATCCCTGGCCTCGGTTTGAACCTTGGGCAAAGAGCGCGCTATGATTTGACATAGTAAATGTTTGTGGTGCATTAACACTAAAATAACCATCACTATCCCAATAATCAAAGTTATAAGAAGCAAAGTTCATAACTTGTTTGTCTGTGGTATCATATGTATATCCATATTCATTCCATAGATTATCATAATACCATCTATTAATACTATAATCTTTTATTGGAACACTTGAATCACATCTATATACCTCTTCTGGAGTATATTCACATTCATTGACATAATCAATGTCTAAAAATTTAATATTTACAACTTTTAAATTAACAGTAGCTCCAGCAGGATATAAAGTAGTATCTTTTTTTATCATCTCACTGCAATAATTATACTTTGTTTCGCCAATATAAATAGTTTCACATTCAGTAAAACTTGTTTTGAAATAATCTTTTTCATTATCCTCAAATAATACCTTTTCACCATTTAATAAATACGCTACCTCTAATCCTCTTTCAATAGTAACGTTAGATTCAACAGTAATTTCTATTTTGCATAATGCGTATACACTTACAGGTATTGTAATCATTAAAGTTAATAATAACACCATAAATTTATTAATTTTTTTCTTACTTAATACAACATACATAGTAATTCCTACACACAATATACATATTAGTATTAACATTATTAATCTGTCTCCAGTTTTAGGATTTTTAATTGTATCTGGAACTGCTATTGTTTGACCATTTGACAAATTTAATACATAGCTTTTATTATCATTAAATTTCCCATCTTTAAAAAATATTTCTGGAACTTCATTTTTATATTGTACTTTTAAATATACTTCTTTAGTTTTGCCTGCTTTTACTACTAGATTTTCATCATTTGATTTTAGTGTATATTCCATATAATCAGAATTTGCATCAAAACTATTCTTATCTAATTCGTAATCTTCATTAGAGTCATTTTTAATAACTAATTTGTATTCTATGGAATCATTTACTTCCATCATTTTCAAATTGACTTTGATTTTCTTTTCTTCAATAACTGGCTGCTCTATTTCAGTAGCATTGCCAACTTTCTCTTTGATTGTTATTGAATCAATTGAAATTTTATCATAATCACAAGTTTCAGCATTTACCATAAATGGCATTATCATTAAGAATAATATCAATGGCAAAATTATTTTTTTAAAATTCATTATTCACCACATCCTATTTTATTAGTTTTCTTGTATTTTAATTATATCAATCATTTACTAATTTTACATACATTTGTGTTTGTCTGTAATGTAAATTTACATTTTTTAATATTTTTAAGTAATACTATCATCAGCAAATATATTTTCTATGAGATATTTTAACATTGTTTTGATTTACCATTGCATAATGTAAAGTCGTATCTATTATTGTGTGTCCTAGCAAATGTTGAACTTGTTCAATAGACATTCATTTATCTATTGCTTTAGTTGCAAGTGTCCTTCTAAATTTATGAGGATGCACTTTTTCTTCTCCTAATTCTTTACCAAGTTTTTGTAGCATTAATTCTATCACCCTACTTTCAATCTTTTATGTAGTTTATTTGCACTGACAAACAAAGCATTATTATCATCACTTCTACTATTTAAATATTATTTTAAATATAATTTAGCTTTACCATCAAAGTATACTTCTCTCATCTTTTTTCATTTACCAAATACTATACAAGATTTGTTTTTGAAATTAATATCGTCTCTATTTAAATTTACTAATTCACTTGCTCTTATACCAGAAGAAGCAAGTAAGTCAATTATTGCTAAAACACGTATAGTTGTGCAACTATTTCTTAGTTTTTCCCTAAATTCATTGGCATATGTTTCTTTTATCAATATATCAGTTTTAATTTTATGGATTCTCCTTATTGGATTATTAATTATGTAGTCCTCTTCTTCTAAAAAAGCAAAGAAACTAAATAAAGATCTTCTCACACCGTCTATCGTTAAATTATAACAATTATTATTAGATAGATAGTATGATAAAAACTTTCTTATATCATCAGTCTCAATCGTTCTAACATCCATATTCAAATATAAAAGCATTTTATTGATATGAATTTTATAATTTTTAATAGTTAACCTAGAACAACCTTCTAACCTTTTTGAATTAATAAATTTTTCTACATATTCATCATTTAATATTTCGTCTTATTTTCAATTCTTTTGCATAAAACCTCATGTAATTTAGACATTTGACAATTGTTCAAATATCGATTCATATCAGAACTAATAGTTCTAATAATATTCTCATTCATAAACCATCCCCTTTCAAAATAAGAATGGTTTTATTATATATAAATCAATTAAAAAATATGATTAAACTAATCATATTTTTTCTTATAAAATAAATACAAATGATAGAAACCAGTAAAAACAGCCCAAATAACTAACAATAAATTACTAATCTGAACAAAAGATAATATAGTATCATTTTGATATAACTTAGTAATATCTAAAAAGTCAACACCATCATAAGTTGCTAAAGATATAAAAGAAGTAAATAAAAAATACATTAAACTAAAAAATAAATAATTAAATACTTTCTTAAAAAAACTAAGTTTCTTAGAAAATAAATTATATAAAATCATAATAGTTACAAAAACAATTATAAAAAAATAAACAATCGTCGAAGGAAAATAAATATAATTTAGAACTTCTTTTACAAAAGAATCAATACAAGTTTTCACATATGATGTATAACTAATTAATATACCTAAAACAAATCCTAGATAAATTCCTATAGCAAGCATTTGAATAAAACGATTATTTCGTTTTAAATTAACAAGTAAAACAAAAAATAAAAGAAGGGTCATTAAAAACATCTCAATTGATAAAAAAGATGAAAAAACATATCGAAATATAACAACAAATTTATCAAAAAAAGATAAGTTCAAAAAAATCACCTTCTTCACTAGTATACTAATTCAGCTATATAAACTGTTTGCAACGTATCACTACCCTTTGTACAAGTAATCATAGTAAGAGTAGAGGCTTCTCGATTTCTTCGAATAGAGACAATCCCATTTTTCAACACCTCATAAATATCAACAATTCTATATTCATATTTTATACCATTATAAGTCACAAAAGCAGAATCTCCAACTTCTAAACGGTATAAATATGCAAAATATGAAATATAGGCATCACCAGAATGTGCCATTAAAATAAGATTTCCACCAGAAACATCTGGTAAAGTCGAGCCAGCAACCATAGTAACATTGTATTGTATATTATTATATTTTGAATCAATATTATAAAAACCACGTTTTAAGCCAATTTTTGGTATTTCCAAAACCCCTAAATATTTACTATAATCAACTACATAATTTGTATTATCAACTTCATTTTGATTAACATTTTCAACAACAGGAACATCAACAACATTCTCAGAAGGACTAACTACAGGAGTTGGAACATCCTTATCCATCATGGAAATATTCATATCAGAATAAACCTCACTTCTCATCTTCATAAAATAATTCCACGAAAGGAAAACAACCCCTACAAAGATAAAAAAAGAGCCGAATAATAATAATTGGCTCCTTTTTAATTTATTGGTTATTTTTAACAGGTTTAGCATTTGCATAAACAATACCAACACCGCATAATAATACAACTAAACCGATAAAGTAAATGGTCTGAATTCCATTCATTCCAGTATCAGGAACACCTACAAATTCAATTTCTATACCACTTTTTGCATCAATAGTTGTACCAGTTACTGTAACAACTTTTTGTAAACCATCATGAGTATAATAATTTCCTGTTAAAGAATCAAAATGACCTGTAACATTAATTTTAGCATTTTGGGCAGTTTCAGTAACTTTTTCTGCAGGAACACGAATACGGAATTTAGTTCCAACTGGAAGATTCTTTAAAGAAGAAATAGTCTCTCCATTTTCATCAATAACTATAACACCATCAATACCTTCAACAGAAACATCAAAACTTTTCATTGAAGAAGAAGGATCACCATTAACTGTAATAACATCAGATTGATAGTATTTCTCATCGTCAGTTTTAGAAATATTAGTACTTGCTGCATTAACAGTAACACTAGCATAATTAGTTGCCTTTAATGCAGAATCAACAAGTGGTTTTACATAAGTATCATAAATAGTTCCATCAGACAATTGAAAATTCTTACTTTCATCATCAGCATCTACAATTTTTACGGCATTTTTAATTGCAGTAATCTCATCTGCAGATAAATAATTCTTTGAAGAAGCAGCAACCGTTCCATTATTAGCAGCCTTTTCTTTTTCATATAAATACATCCAAATAGAAACTTGAGTAATATAAGTTTCCAAACTAGAATTATCATAATTTGTAACAGTTACACCAGATTTAGCAGAAGTATGATTCAATAAATACAATAAACCATAATCATCTATAACCGAACCTTTAGTATATGTTACCCCATTTTCAGTAACAGCTTGATACTCTACACAAAATACAGGTATTGTCTTAGCTGTATCAGCATAATACTTTGGAACACTAAATATACCACCGCCAGAACTATTACTTGATGAAATCTTCCCTAAAGGTGCATCTGTCTTAACAAAGTTAAACGTATCACTTGTAAGAGGTGCTGCATAACTAATAAGTCCATTTTTTTGAGAAGTCACAATTCCAAATAAACCAATTGAAAAAATACCAATTATAGCAACAACAAATGATAATACAACTGAGAAGTTAAATAAACTGTTTTTTTGTTTTTTACTTTCTTCCATATAAATTTTTTCCATACAAAAACTCTCCTTATCTTATAAAGACATTATAACATAAATTTAAAATTTTCAAACACTTTTTTCAGAAAAAGAAAAAAAAACAAATATTAAAAAACTAAAAATGTAACATTATGTAAACTATTCTATAGTAAATATTTTATTATATTCTATTTTAGGAAGTTTATTACTATAATAAAGAACGGCTAAAACTTCTCCTTTTTTTACAATATCACCTAACTGTTTTTTTAAATATATACCGACACTATAATCAATCTTATCATCAATATAAACTTTTCCAGCACCTAAAGCTAACGATAATTTTCCAAGTTCTAATGCATGTAGTTTTGTTAAAACCCCACTTTTTTTAGCCAATACCTGATATTGATTCTTGCCAACCTTAATTTTAGAAATATCTCCATTTTGATATTGTACCATTTCCAAAAATTTTTTATAAGCAGTCCCCTCTTCAATACTTTTACTAACTAATTGAAGAGCATCATCCTTTGAAATATTTAAACCCATACTAACCATTTCAGAAGCTAAATCATAACATAAATTTACAAAGTTATTATCTTTTTCTTTTCCATTTAAAACATCAATCGCCTCTAAAACTTCTAGACTATTTCCAATCCGGTTGCCTAAGGGAACATTCATATCACTTATCATTGTTCGAACTTCTTTATGATAGACTTTTCCTATTTTTATCATTAATTCACTTAGTTTTTTTGCATCTTCAAGATTTGATAAAAGAGCCCCATTACCAACTTTAATATCAATTAATATTTTATCAGATCCACCAGCAATCTTCTTACTCATAATACTAGAGGCTATCAATGGAATAGAAGAAACAGTTGCTGTAACATCTCTTAATGCATAAATAGCTTTATCCATTGGAACCAAATCAGCAGTTTGCCCAGTAACAACTAAATTAATATCATGTACTTGTTTAATAATTTCTTCATCACTTAAATCAACACGATACCCTGGTATACTCTCTAACTTATCAATAGTACCACCAGTATAGCCCAATCCTCTTCCACTCATTTTTATAACAGGAACTCCACAAGAAGCAACAATGGGAGCAATAACAAGTGTAGTTTTATCACCTATTCCACCAGTAGAGTGCTTATCTACCTTAATACCAGGAATATCTGAAAAATCAAGAACATCACCACTATCAATAAATATTTTAGTTAAAGAAAAAATTTCCTCATCAGTCATACCATTAATACAAATAGCCATTAATAAACTAGACATTTGATAATCATATACATCTCCATTTAAAAAACCATTAAAAGCTTGGCTTAATTCCTGATAAGACAACTCCAATCCTAAACGTTTTTTATTAATAATATCTAAAATCATATTATCTCCTTTCTAAAAATATCAGATTCTCTTTTTACAAAATTACAAGATAAATATAGAGCATGAGCTGCCATTCGAAATCTACTACAAGTTAGTTGAAGATATAAAGCATTATTTCTTTTAGCAATCATATAAGCTTCATCTAAAAGCTTCCTTCCTATTCCCATTCTACGATAATTACTAGAAACACATACATAATCAACAAAAATCTTATTTCTTTTTTTAATAGGATCATATACTTTTGTAAGCAATGTATAACCAACCACTTCTCCCCCATATAAAGCAACTAGTTCATAAAAAAAATCACTATGAAAACTTTCTTTAACTAGAGAAAAATTTTCTTGTAATAATTTATTTACACCATTCAAATAATTTTCTTTATAAAAATCAATTACAATATTCATAATACTATACCCCACTTTGTAAACACCAAGTACCATCCGGAGAAGGCAATTCAACATACATATTAATAGTACTTCTTAAACTAGTCATTTGATTATCCTTATAATCCATTTCAGATTTTATAGAAGATAATCTAGAAGTATCTGGATTAGTACTACCAATCAAAGAATTATATTGTTTTACAAGAGAATTATACTCATTTGCTAAGTCATTATACTGAGATAAAAGAGATGAATAAGTATTGGAATTACTCTCGAGTTTATCTAAATACTGATTAATGCCATCAGTAATATTCACTATATAATTAATAAAATTTTCAAATCTACTTTTTTGATTATTAATTTCCTGCAAACTTTTATCAATAACTGGAGAAAATTTAGAAACATTAATAATATTAGCATCACAATTATCTATTGATATAAATTTAGTTCCCCATTCGGTTTCTAACTGAGTTAAATCATTATTCAAAGTATGATTATAACTCTCACAGGTTTGTTCTAAAGAACTAAATTCATTCAAAACATTAGTCTTAACCTCAGTTACATCTAATGGCCTAAATTGAGAAACATTTTTACAGAAATGATAAGTATCACATTCTCCATAAGTTGGCAATTCACCTTCTTTATAGTAACTCATTTCTTGAAAAGCCATACAAATTACCTCCCAACAATTAAATCAATTTATAATTTCTACACCAGTTTTATATACAAGATCTATTCCAGTTTTTGAAACCGTTTCTACAACTTGATCATCTTTAGTTTTGATATTACCATCATTAGATACTAAATCCGTAGTTTGATTCTTAATATCATTTACAACAGTTTTAGCAAAAATATTAGCCGTTTTTCCCATTATATTCTTCGCTCCAGTAGAAAAAGTCTCATCAATTTTATTATCTACAACACTTACAACAGTCCCAAGACCAGTAGAAGCAATTTTTTCTCCAATAGCTTTTGACGCTGGAGCAGACACAAATTTCGTAAGGCCAAATGTCGCTGCAGTAACTACAGTTCCATTAATCAAACTAGAACGAAATCCTGAACCATTTTTCATTTGATTACGAACATTAATTTCCTCATTTCTAACAATATCAAGTCCTTTAGTCGTTCTTGAAGATACTTTAGCAGCAGAAGCAGCCAATTCTTCTGCTGCCTTTTCTTTATTAAATGTACTATATAATTTAGAAACGCCTCTTCCTGTAACATATGCTCCAGCAAGTTTTCCTAAAAATTTACATCCATTAGCATACTTACTATCTTTATCAAAGTAACTATTATCATTTATCCACTGGAATGCAGCATTATTTTCAAATATATTTTTCGAAACATCAATCTGAACAATATTATTTAAATTATCTGACAATTCTTTATTACCAGCAAATCTAGATACGAAACTACCTGCAGTTAAAACAGCATCCCCTAAATCTTCAAAAAAGCCAACAAAGCCCTCTCCAAACTTAAAAGCACCCATACCAACTGTTGCGAAAACTTTAGTACTAGCATCTGGATTTACAAGATTACTATTTGCATATATCTCACTTTTTAAAATAGAAGCAGCAGATGTTGTATAAGAATTAAAATCTCCACGATTATATTGATCAATTAAAGAAGCTTGTTTACAAGCCAACTTATCACTATCTTCCAAATAACGATTAATATCATCAAATATTCCCTTAAATCCATCAACTGATAAAGTATCACTTAAATCAACTTTACATTCATAAGAATTACGAATAATTTTTGTAAACTGTTCTTCTACACTTTGATAGTAATCATCCAAAAAAATCGTAATTTTACTAGAAATATTCTGACCAACTGAAAGCTGATTGGCATCATAAACTAACTCCATGTAAATCACCTATCTTCATAAGAAGTATACCAAAAGAAAAAAAGAAAAACAATTTATTTTTTCTTTTTACTAACTTTACATAATTTTTTTCCACTATAAATTTCTTCAGTTGCCTCATCATAATGAGATAGATAACACTTAAACTTTTTAGGAAGCTTTTCCTTTAAATGATTTTCAATTTCATTTAACATAGAAAATAATTTCTCATTATCATAAAAAATATATTCTTTATTATCTATATGAAGTTTACCAATAGAATAACAACACACATCATCTAACATTGAACATTTATTTTTTTTTATAAATTGAAATAATTTATCATAAATAAAACATAAATCTGAATCAGATAATGCAATCGATAATTTAATCTGTTTACTTTGATTCATTTCCTTTTCAATTTTAGTTTTAATAACAATCTTATTTCTATTAATCAAATAACTATTTGAAATTAAGCCAACCTTACCATTTCCTTCATAACAAAAATTTAAAAGATATCTCATTACCATAAACCTCCTAAAATGAGATTAACATAGAAAAGAAAAATAAGCAAGAAAGTTTGTCTATATGTTACAGAAAAAATTCAAAATGTTATTTAAAATATGAAGTGCACAAAAGTTGTGCAGTAAGATTTATAATTTATT
>CAMOWA010000020.1 GCA_946628005.1 uncultured Caryophanales bacterium | reverse complement strand
ACTCTCTCATATAATATTATTTTCTAGTAAAGTACCCAGGTTTTCCTGGTTCATCTATTCTTGCGTATTCTTTATCAATATGATAAGAATCAAATACAGTTCCATTTCCTCCTACCAATAACCGAACATTATTAAACATATCCGCTGAATCAGTTACATTATTTATTTTAAATTTATCACTAACAAATATTTTTTTTAGGCTTGTCGCATATGTAAACATAAACTTCATATTTTCTACTTTAGATGTGTCAAAATTGCTTAAATCAAGAGATTCTAATGCTTCATCAAAATAAAACATCCCTTCCATATTAATTATATTTGAAGTATCCCAGTTATCAAATGTTATTTTTTTTAATGAACTATTTATATAGAACATATATCTCAAGCTGGTAACTTTTGATAAGTTAAAATTTGACACATTTATTTCTTCTAATGATTCATTACCACTAAATAAGAACTCCATATCATTAACATTTGATGTATCAAAAGAACTCAAATCAATTTTTTTTAAAGATTTTGTTTCATTAAACATACTATTCATTTTTTTTAAATTTGAGGTATCCCAATTTGATAAATCTAAACTTTCTACATTTGATATATTTTTAAACATTCCTGCCATATCTTCTATATTAGAAACATCCCAGTCTGAAACATTAATATGTTTAGCTTGGCTATTACAAAACATATGATTTGCAATATTAACTGGTTTTCCATTTATTGTAGAACAAATTTTTGTATTTACATCATCTGTTGAATTTAAATCTGTCAAGATTACTGCCCAACCATCATTGTCTTTATTTTTCCAACCGTAGGTATTATCTGCATAATAACCTTCAATTTCTTGTCCATATCTATATGTTAGTTGCCCATTTACATATTCTGCTCCTTGTACTAATTCTCCATCATATGTACATGGATTAGGTTTAACCTTACCTATTGTTATATTAGAATTAATATCTAATTCAAAATTACATAATGCTGCTACTTCAAATGGTAATATTATTCCTAATAATAAAATCATAGTCTTATTTATTCTTTTATTTTTAGTAAAATATAATACTGAAAGAAGTATTAATAATCCTATAATTAATATTACCTTATTATTTTTTGTTAATGGATTAGTTATAGAATTATTATCACTATTATTATTAATTGATTTTAATGTAACAGTATTATTACTTGTATATTTACCACTAAAAAACTTATCTTTTTCTACTTCATTTTTATATTCTACTCTTAAATAAATAGTCTTTTCAGTATTAGGTTCTATTTTATTAGAATTATCATTAAAGCTAATAGAATATTCAAAATAATCCATATTAATATTAAGTGAATCTTTATTTAAATAATAATCTTCATTTGATTCATTCTTTACTTTCAATTCATATTCTATATAGTCTCCTACATCATACATTTTTAAATCTAAATTAATCTTATTGGTATCAAATGTAGCATCATTTAATTCTTCTACATATTCACTCTTATCTTTTACAGATATAGACTGAATCTTAATACTATTTTGATTACATTCTTCCGCATTTACCATAAATGGTAATAATATTATATATAATAATAAAACTACTAATAATTTAATTTTACTCATATCAAATACTCTCCTACTTTATAATAAGTATAACTTCAAAGTACTTTGATAGCAATATTTTTTTATTATTTATCCCATAAAAAAAGTAAAATAAAAGAACTTAGATTAATCTAAATTCTTATTATTTATTTCTTTCTTCATTTCTTCTAGTTCATCTATAGTGTATCCTAATGATTTAGATATTAGTTCAAGACTCGCTCCATTTTTTAATAGATTTATTGCGGAAGATTTTATTCCTTCTTCTCTTCCTTCTTTTATTCCTTCTTTTATTCCTTCTCTTCTTCCTTCGTCTTTTAGGGCCCATTCTTTATCATAACTTTCTCCAAAGTTTGTTCCCATTGTAACTTCTCCAGCTTCATTTACATATTCTATCATAATATCTATTTTTCCTCCTAATTCTTTTGAAAGATTGATATCTGGCTCTATTAATCCAAGTAAATATCTTTCTTCTTCACTAAGGTTTTCTATACCTTGATTATACATCTTTTTTCTTAGATTAGGAACATAAATATTGATAAATATTAGCTTATCATTTAAAACTAGTCCTTCATCATTTTGAATAGAATAAATATCTACTATTTTATCATTACCTATAAAAGAAAAGTTATTTAAGTTAAACTGAATCACTTGATTATACTTAAATTTATAATCATCTCCTACTTTAACTTTTTCAGAATAGAGTCTATGAGCATACTCCATGTTTCGCTCCATTACAGTATAATTACTATTATTGTTTACTTCAATATTTATTTTTACTCCATTCATTTCTGCAACATAGTCACTTCTTTCTCCTTTTGTATTTTTATACTCTTTATCTAGTTCATTCTTAGTTAATTTAATATTTTTTAATAATTCTTCATAAGAAATATCTAAATAATAAGATATAAGCTTAGCAGAATACTTTATTCTTTTTGTATGATAAAACATAGCTTTAAACATTGTATCGGAAAGAATAGATGCTTTTTCTCCTTTCTTTAACTCTTTAATCTCTACAGAGTTTTCTTTTGATACAGTTAAATCATATAATTTTTTCTTTTTATAATTTCGAACTTCTAACATAAAACCTCCCTCGTTAAGGAGTTATAACATAGTTATAATTCTTTGTAAAACAAAGGAATTCTTCTTTTCATAATAATTATTATTTCAAAAATTAAAATTGCTAAATAGAAAAATTAAATATAGTATATATTTTTTTATAGAAAATAATAAATAAAAAAAGCTATCAAGAAACTAATAATTTAGTCTCCAAATAGCCTTTTTATATTCTTCTTAACTTAATAATTAAATGTATTGATAAAACTATTACTAATTAACTTATTGGTATTATAAATAAATTGTTATAATTTTTATGTATATTATCTACTATATTCATTGTACTAGTAAGTGGATTCTCTAAAATGTCTGATGGTTTAATTTTATACTCAACTTTTACATAAACATTTTGACTAGGCATATTAAAAGAATAATTATTATCGTTATTATTTAATTCTATATTTAACTCTTCATCATCTTCATCAAATAAAGTTACTTTATTAATAATCATACCAGTTTTTTCTTTAACTTTAAAATCAACTTTATCATTAGCATAATAATCCGATTTACTAATCTCAATATCTTCCCCAAATATTTTATATTTAGGTAGTTCTTCTAATTCAGCTTTTATAATCACATTTTCACCAGGCATAGTAAATTCATACATCCCATTACTTTCTACAATATTTATATTTAAATCATCTAAAATAGAATTTAATGCTTTAACCGATAGTAACTTAAATCCATGTGGTACTGTAACCTTAAATGAAGCTTTTTGATCTTCTTCTACTATCATTTCAGTAATAGATACTTCATCTTGAGTTGTCTCCACTTTATAACTATCTTTTACAACTCTATAATTAGTAGTTACTTTTACATCATTCTCAGGCATAATAAAACTATATATACCATTACTATTAGTAATATCTAAACCTAAATCATTATCTAAAGTATCAGTTACATTAATACCTACTAAAACATATCCATCTCGATTCTTTGGAATTATCCTAATTTCTTTCCCTTTTTCACTTTCATCTGTATTTGATTCTGAGTATAAATCTGTTTCTATTTTATATTGTTTTTCTACTTCTACTCTATATGGATTATTATTAGTTCCATCTCCAACAGTAAATTCTGCAGTATTTCTTAAAGAAACCATAGGTCTTATTCCAGCTTTATAAGTAAAAGTATACATATTTAACATACCCTTAGAGTTAGGATACATATTTTTAGTAAGAACATATGGAGTCATTGACCAATATGAATAACCTATATTTATATAAGTAGAAGTCTGAGCTTTCTTTAAAACTTCTCCTCCAAAAGTTGCTTCATCTGCATTAATAATTCCTGTTGGATAAGTTAATTTACCATTACCTTTATTTTTATTAACTGTATAACTATCTTCATATTCACAAGATAAAGTTGGTTTACCTTCTTCTAATCTAGTTCTTGAATCAAAAACATCATTTATATTTCTTCTATCATTACACCAAATAGTATCTTCAAGTTCTTTAGTCTTATCAATCATATTATTAGAATACCATTCATCAAGATAAGATTTTGCTAAAGAGTCTTTTTCAACACCATTTTCATCATAAGTCCACCCATATTTTGGAGCATCATTTGAATCATTATAAGAAAATTTACCAATAGCTAAATTCTCACCAGTATTATTACATGTATTATTATTAGGAACTCCTGCATACATTATTTTTATACCACCAGTTGAAGTTGTTCTAACAATCTGCCAACAATAATTACCATAAATCACATAATTATTATTAATATCTCCCCTATAATATAAAATTGGAAAACTATCAGATACAGTATTTCCCATCATATATAAACCTTTACCATTCGTATCACTGGAAGTTTCTAAAAAATCTATCCCAGTTGATAAAGTTACATACGTACTTTCAATATTATCAAGCACAGAATTATTTTTTAATTCATTATATAAATTCATCGCATCAACTTCTGGAAAAATAAATAATGCACTCAAAAAAAACAATAACAAAAGTTTATGTTTCACAAATAACCACCTCTACTATTATTAATATAACATCTTTTACAATACAAATCAGATAGCTTATTTAATAATAGTATAAACAAACTTACAGTTTTTATACATAATTTTAGTAGTAACCAATTTATAAATAAAAACTAAAAGAATAAATATCTTATTCAAAGAATAGAACTAATATTTATTTTTTTCTTATTAAATAAAGAACTATCATTATTTATACGTTTTATTTTTACTAAAATTCCTCCTTTTAACAAACAAAAAAGTAAACAGTTCTTTTTTATCTGTCTACTTTTATTGAAACACATCTTATTAAGTGCATTTATTCATAAATTGCTTCTAAATACATTGAAGAATCTACTATAATCTTATCTCCAGGTTGATATTGTTTATTGTCACTATGGTTATACCAATATTTAAAATTGTTATTATCCTTTGGTTCAGGAACTATATACTCACTATCCTCTACCATTTGATGAGATATATCACTTGGATCATTATCATCTGATGTTGCTACAATCCATAAGTATTTACCATTATTATCTTTTGGTGGTATTACTTTGTAACCATCTTGTCTCATATATGTTTTAATAATACTTTCTAGAGCTTCTTGTGTAATAAAGCCTTGTTCAATTGCATACTTGAAGTCTTCTATCTTCATTGCTTTATATAAATATTTATCAACATATCCAAATGTATTTAATACTTCTTCATATGACATTTTTTTATCTTCTGGAGTATAATTAACCCATTTTAAATCGTTATCAAATTCTTTGTAGTTAGAAGATATTTCATTATTTATTTCATATGTAGTAAGTAGTCCTTCAGCTATCATATTAAAATATCTAGTTGTTATTACGTGATAATAATTAGCTGTTTCTTTCACTGTTTCAATATTAACTATAGAAACATAACTAATACCATTTTTCAAACTAACTACTTCATCACCATTTTTTAGTTTTCCAGAATTAATATTGACATATTTATTTAATCTTTTACTAAACAATCTATGGTCTCCAACAATTTTTAATTCTGTTCCGTCACTAAATGTTACTTTAGTATATTGACTAACTTTACCAGCTTTTTCAATCCAAGCAGGATATTCATAACCATATATTCCAGTTTCATGATTCCATACTTTTAATAAATCATTATATGTAATGTCTTCTACATTTTTATAGCTTCCATCCCATAACATAATTCTTGTTCCTTCAACTAAGCAATTCGTGGTTACATTAATTTCAATATCTCCACTAACATTCGTTACAGTAACTGTACTAGTACTAGAATCCCATGCATTTTGAACAACATTACCATTCATTCTTACTGTTACAGTATCTATTTGACTTTCTGTATAGCCTCCTGTAGCAGTTATTACTGAAGTATATGTACTTCCTTCTTCTACTGTTGTTGCTCCTGTATAACTATAATTTGCTGTCTCTCCAGTATATGTAACAGTATATTTTTTCAAATTCTTTGATTTATATGTATAAACAATATTTAAATTACTTGCTGGTTGTGTATAAGTATCTCCTATACTATAGGAGCCATTACCATTAATAGTTATTGAATCTAATACATATGATGATACATCTATATCAGGGTTATCAATATTTACTGTATCTCCAGCTATTTTAAATTCTTCCTTTTCTCCTAATTTAGTAACAGAACCATTATTATTTAAATTATAAGTATATGTATTTTTATAAAAACTTGCTACTGAGAAGTTGTTTACTACTGATGCACTTGTCTTAGTCATATATGCATTAACATTCATTAAATTAAAAGAAAAAACAGAAAGAATAACTAAAAACAAACATATAATTTTTCTTTTACTATACATTTTTTAGTCTCCTTTCTGATTAAAAAACTCTTCTATTTAGTTCTATCTATTGTCATTTATATAGTTGTTACAGCTTAACCAAGTTTTGATATCAAAAAAATCATTTTTACCTATATAATTATTTATTGCTACAAAGCCAACATCTATCTTATATAATTATAAGATAGATTTTCACCTATGTAAATATTTTTGAATTATTTCCTTTAATAAAAGATTATTATAAAAAAGAAATAAAAAAAATAAATATGACTAAACAACAGGTATATAAGTTAAAAAAACAACTATATCACATCTTTTGCGTAACTTTACTTTTTATTATCTCTATGTTTATTCTTCCATTCTTTAATATAATTTAATCTTTCTAAAAATCTATCTTCTCTCCCTTCTTTAGTAGGATGATAATACGTTTTATTTTTTAAAGAAGGAGGTAAACAATCCATTGTAGTTAATTTATCTTTCGTATCATGTGCATATTGATATCCTTCCCCATAATGCAAATTCTCCATTAACTTAGTAGGAGCATTACGTATAACCAATGGAACAGGTTCTGCAAGCATTGTCTTGGCATCTTTACTTGCCTCCATATAAGCCATGTAACAAGAATTAGATTTTGGAGCAAGTGACATATAAATAACGGCTTCCGTTAAATGAACATTACATTCTGGCATCCCAATAAAATGACAAGCATGATACACGTTAACAGCAACATTTAAAGCATTCGTATCAGCAAGTCCTATATCTTCTGAGGCAAACCTAGTAATTCTTCGAGCAATATAAATAGGATCTTCCCCTGCCTCTAACATCCTAGCCAACCAATAAACAGCAGCATCCGGATCAGAATTTCTCATAGACTTATGTAAGGCTGAAATAATATTATAATGTTCATCTCCATTCTTATCATACATAAGACTTTTTCTATTTAAACTATCTTCAATTAATTTTTTATCTATTAAAACATTACCATTTTTATCCTCAATTCCATTACTAGCAAGCATATCAAGCATTACAAGTGCACTTCTAGCATCTCCTCCTGCTAAAGAAGCAAGTAATCTTAAATCATCATCAGAAATAATAATTGGATCTTTTCCAAAACCCCTTTCATCTAAAAGAGCATGTTTTAATAATTTATAAATATCATCATTACTTAATTCCTTTAAAACAAAAACTCGACATCTAGAAAGTAAAGCGTTATTCACTTCAAAAGAAGGATTTTCAGTAGTTGCTCCAATAAGAACAATAGAACCTTTTTCTACAAAAGGCAAAAAAGCATCTTGCTGAGCTTTATTAAATCGATGAATTTCATCAACAAATACAATTGTCTTTATACCAAGTTTCTTATTTTGATCAGCTTCTTCCATTACATTTTTAATCTCTTTAATACCAGATGTAACAGCAGAAAAAGTAATAAATCTAGCTTCTGTCTTTTTTGCAATAATCTTCGCAAGAGTTGTTTTTCCTACTCCTGGAGGTCCCCAAAAAATCATAGATGTAATATGATCAGATTCTATAATTTTACGTAGTATTTTACCATCTCCAAGTAAATGTTCTTGTCCAACAAACTCAGATAAATCACGTGGCCTCATACGAGAAGCTAAAGGTTCATTTTCCACTGACTCAAATAATGATGCCTGTTCCATAAAAAAACTCCTTTCAAAATTAATAATTTTCTTTTTGAATAAAAAATATAGTAAGAATAGAAGTAACCGGTATAATAGAAACACAACCTAATGCACTAAATAAAATACGAATAACTTCTTGAGCAAATGTTTTTGAATTAATAATATCAAAAAAAGAATATTTACTAGTATAATACCATATAACTAAAGTCATAAAATCCCCTAAAAAAACAAATAATAAAGTATTTGTAGTAGTACAAAGAATATCTTTTCCTATATTCATACCAGATAAAAATAAATCTTTATAAGATAAATTTTTATTATTAAGATAAACCTCATATAAAGCAGATGATATCGCAATAGAAGTATCTATCATTGCACCTATTAAACTTATTAAAACCATTGCTATCGCAATCTTCATAAAATCAATATGTACATCATAAGAAAACATATTAATCTCTTCAAAAGACTCATACCCAAATCCTGCTATTCTTGCACCTTTTGTAAATAAAAAAATAAATATCAATAAAAATAATAAAACAATCACTATAGAATAAAAAGAAGATTTAGTCTTAATATTAACTCCATTTACAAAAAACAAAACTACTAAACTAACTAAAATACATCCAAAAAGAGAACAAATAATAGAATGAAATCCTAATGAAATAAGAGAAAAAGTTATAATCAGAATTATAAAATTAAGTATTAAAGATAAAAAAAGTTTTAATCCCCTTTCTTTATCAATAGAAATCATTAATAAAAATAAAATAAAAGCTAATACTAAATTCATTCCTTAACCTCCCATACTTTTAAAGAAATATAAGTAGAAACAGGAATTCCAAGTACAATACCAATACTTCCTACTAAAAATCTAGTTATTTCTAAAGAATAATTATTTTTAACAAAATGACTAATAGAATAACCATTACGAATAGCTAAAACAAATATAGGGAGTAGTGAACATAAATAAGTAAAAAATAATACATTACTCATAGTACTCATAATATCTTTTCCAAGTTGTTTAGAAGACTTTTTCAAAGCATCTTTTTTTATTTTTTTATTCTTATCAATTAACTCTGAAAATAAAGATGTAACCGATATACATACATCCATAATAGCCCCTACACTACCAATTATTAACTCAGGCAATAATATGTCTTCAGGAGGAACAGTTAAATACTGTAATTCATTAAAATAAACACCTGAATAATTTGTAAAATAAATAACAATTAAGAGTAAAACAACAATAATTATTATACACAATGAACTAGATATTACAGCAGCAATAGTCTTTTTACAAAACCCATTAGATAATAATAAACTAATCATAGAAAAAAGTATAGATTCTAAGATACAAAGTAATAATAAATTAATTCCTTTAAAATAAAAAAATAGTCCAACATAAAAAATAATAATATTAAAAAGAACACTTATAAGTGAAAGTAATCCACTCCAATTACCTACTAAATAAATACAAAGTATAAAAATAGATAATAAAACACTAATTATAAAGTCTCTTTTTAATCCTTCTATCTCTCCATTATAAATAATTACTTTATCCCCTACTTTATACTGCTCAGTAGAAACAGAAGAAAAAGTCTCTTCATAAAGAAAAGTACTTTTTTTACCTTTATTTTTACCATTAGTATATATACCAGTAATCTCTTTTTGATAATATTTTTCCGTTAAACCCAAACTGTTTTTAGAACTAGACTCTTCTATAGTTTTTATTTTTATTATTTTAATAATATCTTTTTTATATAAAAAATCATCATGATAAACAAATACTAAAAAAATTGATAAAATAAAAACAATGAAAAAAAATAATTTAAACTTCATACATAAGCTCCCTTGTATATTATACAATAAGAATATATTACAAAATAATATCTACTAATAATCCTACAAATACTCCTATAAAATAAACAATTCCTAAAATAGTAAAGTTCTCTAGTTTATTATCATTATTTTTAAATAATAGTAATAATCCTATTCCACTTCCTGTTAATAATCCAGAAAAAAGAGTACCAATAGAAATAAGATTAGATAAATATAACTCAGTAATAATTACACTACTAGCACAATTTGGAATAAGACCTATTAAACTAGAAATAAAATAAGTAAAGATATTTCCTCCCTCTAAGAATTGCTTTAAAACCTCTTCTCCTATTAAGAAAATAATAAGATTAATAAATACATTAGCAATTAAAATAAAAAATGCAATTTTAATAGTATGTTTTAGACTAGATTTAAAAAGCCCATCATGCTCACAATCACAATGATCCCTAGAACATAAATCATGTATATGTTCTTTCTCATATTTCTTTTTAAAAATAAAATCAACTACTAATCCAACTACAATACCAATTAATACCTTAAATCCAATAATTGTAAGAATAGATGTAATAGAAACACTTTCGCTAACCATAATAGGTAACATTTCATCACTAGTAGATAAAAACACCGCAACAACTGTACCCATAGTTATAACTTTAGAAGAAAATAAAGAGGATGCCATTGTACTAAAACCACATTGAGGAAGTCCTCCAAGTATTCCACCAATAATTGGACCATATTTTTTATTTTTCCTTAAAAAAGCTTCATTCTTATGACTTAGTTTATGTTCTAAAAATTCAAGTATTAAAAAAGCAACAAATAAATAAGGAATAATTTTAATAGTATCAATTAAAGCATCTATTATAGAATCTGACATATTTTTTCCCCTTTTCAATAAAAAAATAATTCATAATAATACTATCATATTTAAAAAAAACAAACAATAAAAAAAACTAGTATTATTAATAAAAATATGATAATATATAAAGTCAAAAAAGGAGAAGCAATATAAATTCATTACAAAAAGTATAATTTATAGAAATAGAAAACAATTCCTAAAATGGATGCAATAAGAATAAAAAAAGGAGTATAGTAAATGACAAAGGTAAAAATTATATCAGAAAATAAAAAACTAAATGAAGATACATATTTAACAATTATACTAGTAGATACAGACATTATATCAGAAATAATAACTCAAATATATGAAGATAACAAAGACAATATTATTAATATAAATTATGAAACAGAAACTAATCTATTAACTATAAAAACAAAAGAAAAATGTATCATTAAAATAACGGAATATAAAGATAAAGAAATAATTAATTATTCAAACGAAATATTAAATGAAATAAAAAAAATAAATGATTATAATCCTTCTCTACCACCAGAAAATGAATCAAGTATTTCTCTAAAAAGAATAATTATCTTATCCCAAATAAAAAGAAAGCAATTAGAAGACTCCTTAATGATATTATATAGAAGCCCATACTATTTAGAATCCAATATAAGTAAAAATAATATTATATTAAAAAATAATAATATACCAATTGCTAAAATAGTAAGTAATAATATGATAATACTTTCTAATGAACACAAATATACATTACTTCATATTGGAAGGGAAATTACAGAAATATGCAGCAGACATCAAGATTTCTTCGAAGATGATTATAAAGAAATAAAATGTATTAATTCAGAATTTATAATAGAAATTACACCAAACAATATAATTATAAAAAAAGATAATAATCCTTTTTTTATAAATTATTCAATAAGAGATCAATCTCTTGAAATAGAAGAATCAAACTATTTAACTTTAGATGTACTAGAAAAACTTGAAAATGAAGATTTATTAAATAAAATATTTATTTATCCCAAAAAATGCCCTATCTGGCTACAAGAAATGTTAAAAGAAGAAAACGAAGAAATGGAAAGTATAATATATCAAATAAAACAAAAAATAGAAGAAAATAAAAAAATAGAAGATAAAACAAATCTAGTATCATTTTATGAATTATTAAGCTATCAAAGAAATAAAAGGATTTTTAATTCAAAATGTCATGAAAATAATAATGATAATAGTTTATCTAAAGGCTTTTATATAGAGACTTATTTGGATTTTCCTTTAAAAACACACCTTATATACGTAGTTGATTCCTCAAAAGAATATATAATAGAAATATATTATGATAATTTAAATCAACTTACATACAAAGCAAGAAAAATAGAAGATGAAAGATTTCTAGAATTAGTAAAACCTTATCTTAAAGAAATATTAGATAATACTTATTGTAAAAAAAGCTCTCTAAACCATGAGTACGCCACTCTTTGGAAAGATAAAGAATATGAGAAACAAAAAAAAGAATTTATAAATAATATAATAGATATAAACGAGATTACAAAAGAAAAAAATACAAATATAGATGATTTTATATCCTTAGAAGAAATAGTTGAAATTTTAAATAAAATTAAAATATATACTAATAATGATATAAATCCTGCTCTTGAAATAAAAAGAAAAAGTATAAATTCTAATATAGAAATATCCATTGAATACAAAATAATAAAAATACTATATAACTATGTAACAGATTTAAATAAAAAAGAAACATTTGGAGTAACAATTTCCTGGAATGGATCATTTAATCATAATATTGATGGATACACTTTTTTTCCTTACTATGAAGAAGAAAGAAAACAATTATTTTCACAAATATACTTTTTAAAAGAAGACTTACCAGAATGGATAATAAAGGAAAAGAATATAGAAAAAAAAGAAGTACAAAAAAATAAATCTAATAGACTATTTAACTTTTTTGGAGGATAATAATGGAACATAATACAAAGAATATTAAAATTAGTGATAACATCTATTTAAATTATTTTACAATAGAACAAAATAATGTAATTAATCTATTAAATGAAATAACAAAAAATAATATAGTATTATCAATGATGTATGAAAATAACACCTTATCAATATATACACAAAATCCTATCAGTACTAAGGAAAATATAAATATAGAAATAATGTATGAAGAAACCATGATACCATTAATTAATGAAACAACTATTTCTCTTCAAGAATTATATGAAATACATAAAAGAATAAGAGATAAAATACAAGATGAAATAGAAAAATCAATTAATTCAAATGAAACCCTTAATTTTTATAATAAATATTTTAGCTTTAATATTAAAAATAATGGAATAATTATATACTACATTGAAGATAATATAAGGAAAGAAATTGCCTTTGCAACAGAAAAAGATATTATATTTAAAGACAACAATAGTATTCAAGAAATGAGGAAATTAGATTATTCAAAGAGATACAAAAATATTGAATTTTATAAATACTTTACTTTTATGAAAAATCAATTAACAAATATTTATCAAAAATATAATTATTTTTTTCAAAGTAATAATATAAAAAGTATCAATTCTAACATATCAATTACAATAACTCCGGAAGATATTAAAATAAATAATGTAAGTTCAAATAATATACCATTAGAATTGATTAATTTAATAAATAATAATAGTGAAATAATAATATTTTATATACATGATTTACCAAAAGAAATACTCAATGAACGAAATGAATTTAATAAAGAGAAAGATTTAATATTTACTCTATTATCAGATAAACGGAAAGAATACGAAAGAAATATTTCATTAAAAGAAATAATAAATAAACTCTCCATAATAAAAGAACCATTATATACATACCTTAATTGTTGCGAATTTCATAATCAAGATAAACCAGAGAACAATATAGATTTGATAATAAAATCAATTAACGATTCTGAAAAAAAGATAACACTTTATTACGATAATTTTATATTAACATCCTTCATAGTAAAAAATAATACAATAAAGTTTGATAATACGTTTTATAAAGAAAGATATGAATTAATGAAAAAATATAATTTATTAGAAAAAATAAATTATCCTACAAATTATTTAGATGACAAAATAGCAAATGAATTAATAAAAGAAGATATTGAAAAAATTATGAATGATGATCAAGATAATAAAAATGAAAACTTAATATCAATAAATGATTTTGTTAAAATTATAAATAATTATGATGAGGAATTAAAAAACAAAATAGATATAGATTACAAACTAACTTCATCTTTTAAAAGAATAGATGTTTACCTAATAAATTTAACTAAATTAGAATATAGTCATAGTGGCAGTACTCTATTTACCTATGATTTTAGAAAAAACGAAATAATTATTAAGAAGTGGAATAATAATATAAATGAAGAAACACAAAAAAATGAAATAGAAAAATTTATTTCAAAATTATTAATTGAAAAACCACTTAACTTAATAGAAAATTTAGAAAAAGAAAAAGAAAAACAAATTCAAAATCAAAAAAAGAATAGATTTAAATTTTTTAATTAAGAAAGGAAAAGAATATGATAACACCAGTACCATTTGTAAATGAATTAAATATAAAAGAACATACTATCTTATATAGCAATAAAATATTAGACTTAAAAGAAAAAAGCACTCCACTTTGTATAGCAACAATAAATAATATTAGTCCATATATGTTAGAAAATAAAATAGAAGAAGTATTTAAGGCACATAAAGATATTGACTACTACATGGTTCAATACGATGAAAAAAATAAATTGTTAATATTTTATACTTATGAATCATTAATAAATAATAATAATAATAAAACTATTATAGATAAAAATAATATAGATAATATAAATCTATATAATTATTATGAAAATATTCAAAAAGAATTTGAAAATTTTAATAAAATAGAGACTATGATTCCTCTAAAAAATGAAAGCACTGTATCACTACAAGATATTATAGATACTTATTATATAATAGAGCAAAGATATAACAAGCAAATTTCTAACGTAAGAGAACAATTAAATAATATTTTAGCAAAAAGAGAAACAAAAACATTAATAGAAAGTGACTTAAATTTAAATATAGAGAAAAACGAAATAGAATATAATTACAGGATTGGAGAAACTTTTTTGGGTAGTTTAGGTTATAAAATATACCTAAAAATAATAAATGATAAACTATTTTTTACTAATATGATTCCTTATACTTCTTGTCATTCACCAGATGAAAAAGATTACATAACAAATAAAATTATAGAAAATTATGAAACTATCAAAGAAATATTAACAAATATTCTAGAATATAAAAAATATATAACAACAAATAAACAAATAATAAAAAGTTTAAATAGTAACATAATTTTAAAAATAAATAATGATTTTCAAAGTCTTAATCTATATTATAAAAACACTAATTCAAAATTTTCTATAATAATAAATAAAGATAAACCATTAATAAATTCTGAGTCACTAGAATTACATCATTATTTATTAGAAAATATAGATACTATTAAAGACCAATTAATATTTTATAAAGCAGATTGTCCAATATGGATGCAAGACTATTGGAAAAACATTAAAAAAATAAGCGAAGAATCACCTATTAATGAAGAAATAAAACCAGTAGAAGAAGAATTATCTGATGCTCCAAATCAATACAGAATAAGTATATGGCCATTCAAAAGAAAATAAAACATACAAACATGTTTTATTTTTTTAATAAGTTATTAAATATACTTCATCTTTGGTTAATTCACGACACTCTCCTAGTGCTAAATCACTAGGTAATTCTAAACTTCCCATAGAAACTCTCTTAAGTTCTAAAACACTTGCTCCAAAGGATTGAAACATTCTTTTTATTTGATGATACTTTCCTTCTGTCAAAGTAACATAACAAGAGTTATCATCTATTTTTTCAAGTATAGACGACTTACACTTTTCACCATCAAGAATAATTCCATTAGAAAAACCATCAATCATATCATTTGTAATAATAGAATCAATTATAACATAATATTTCTTCTTAATATGTTTTTTTGGAGATAAAATATTATGAGCAAAAACTCCATCATCTGTAAGTAATAAAAAACCAGTAGTATCCTTATCAAGTCTTCCTGCCGGAAACAAATTTCTATTTCTATAAGATTCTGGTACTAAATCAAGTACAGTTTTTTCAAAATTATCTAAAGTTGCTGAAACATAACCCTTTGGTTTATTTAAAACTAAATAAACATACTTTGATATTATTAATAATTCATTATCAATATAAAAGTTATCCTTTAAACTATCATACTTTTCTTTAGGAGATATTACTACTTTATCATTTACTATAATTCTTTTAGTTTTAATCATTTTATGTATTACTTTTCTTGAAATACCAGTTTGATTACCAATAATTTTATCAATTCTTTCTAACATATTTCCTCCTAATAAATAAAATCAAAGTAATTATCAAATAAAAAACATAAAAATAATAAAAATAATTCACATACTTATTTCCATATAAAAAACTATTATATAGCCCATGGAAAAAGACTGGTAATAATAAACTTAATAATAAATATAAATATTTTAACTTATTATTTTTATTAAATGACTTTTCAAATAATACTCCCATCCAATAGCTGTTACATAAATGACTAAAAATAGCCGTAAAAGTTCTTTGAATAATAGATCTTACTCCATAAGGAATCATATAAAAAACAATATTTTCATAAACTGCAAAAGAAAGACTGATAAGAAAAGTAGATGAGATATAATCAACATGAAAAATCTTATTAGAGAATAAACTTACAATCCACTTATATCCTTCTTCTACAATTGCTACTCCAAATATAGCATAAAATAATATTTCAAAATAATTAGAATAAATTACCTTTTTAAAATAAGAACCAATATGCATCTCAACTCGATAAGAAAAATAAGAACCAATACATCCTAATATAAAGAATATAATAATAGTTTTATAATTTTTCTTAAAAGAATATTTTCTTATAAATGAAAATAATAATAAAAAAATAAAAAAGGGAATCATCCCTACAAGATAAATCATAAAATCACCTTTGACACTTCATACAATAGTAAGTTCCTCTTCCCCCTACTCTAATTTTAACAATTGGATTATTACATTCTTTGCAAAGTTCTCCTTCTCTTCCATGAATCATAAGTTCATTTTGAAATAATCCATGTACTCCTTCACTACTAGTAAAACTTTTTATAGTAGTTCCACCTAACTGCACAGCTCTATCTAATACTTTCTTTGTATTAAATAAAATACTACCACACTCTTCTAAAGAAACATCGCAAGCTTTTCTTAAAGGACTTATTTTACTTAAAAACAATATTTCATCATCATAAATATTTCCTATTCCACTAATAATACTTTGATCTAATAAAACAGTTTTAATAGGTAATTTTTTAGAATGAATCTTTTGATACAAATATTCTTTTGTTAACTCCTTATCATAATAATCATAACCTAAGTTGCAAAGAGGAGGATCTAAATATAATCTTTCTTTTTTTACTAAATACATTTTACCAAATTTACGAACATCATGATATCTCCAAGAAATATTATTATCTAAAACAAATTCAACATGTTCATGTTTTCCTAGTTCTACTCCAACATCACGAAAAGTAAATTTGCCTTCCATACGTAAATGAATTAATAAATAATAATCATCTAACTCTATTACAATAAATTTACCTCGAGAAAAAATCTGATATATTTTTTGATTAGAAATTTTATTTTGAAACAGAGAAACATCTAAATTACCAATAATATTATCCCAAAAAACATGACAACTAGAGATTTTTTTCCCAATAATTTTATTTTCTAAAGCTTTACAAACAGTTATTACCTCAGGTTTTTCAGGCATAATATTCCTCCTTATTTTACTTTAATAGCATATATTCTAATTTTAACAATATCATTATCATCATCATTTTTACTTTTTTCCCAAGTAGCGCCACCAATTAAACTTTTATCATCATTCTTCTTAAAATAAGATTCTACTGATTGATAGCGTCCAATTCCATTTACTTCGTATGGAATATCAGTCCATTCAGTATGACTATATCCCTTATTCTTATTATTTAATGTGATAAGATAATCAGAAAACCGAATGGTTTTTCCATCATTAGAAAACCTATAATAATACTTTCCTTTACCACTAATATTTCCAAGCTTTTTAGTATAAACAACGCTGCCTTTAACATCTACTTTCATCATAAGAGAATACTTATGTTTTAACTGAAAAGAAACTGCATCAGTAAAAAAAGTAGAATTTGGATTAGTAGAAATATCAGAATTAATTAACGCAAATCTTACATCATCTGACAAATCATAATGTTCTATAAACTCATTATTCTGTAATTGATAATACTTAAAACCACAAATACCTCCTATAAGAAATAAAACCAAGAATATGCAAATAATAATAGTCTTCTTTTTCATCTAATATACCTCCCAAAAAAATTTAAAGATATTATACTACAATATTATATACAAAGCAATAATACTTACTTAGCCTCATACCAATTATCACCTATTTCTATATCAACCTTTAAAGGTACATTTAATATAAAAGCATTCTCCATAATATCTCGAACAAGACCTTTTACAACATCAACTTCATCTTTATGGACATTAAGAATCAATTCATCATGAACTTGAAGAAGAATTTTAGACTTCAATTTTTTCTCATTTAAAGAATCATATAATTCTACCATAGCCTTTTTTAAAATATCTGCAGCCGTACCTTGAATAGGTGTATTTAAAGCCATTCTTTCTCCACTACTACGAACCATATAGTTTTTAGATTGTAATTCAGGAATTACTCTTCTACGATTCATCAAAGTTTTAACATAACCATTTTTATAAGCAGCCTCTTTTTCTCTTTCCATATATTCTGAAATTCCTGGAAATGCCTCTAAATATTGATCAATAAACTTTTTAGCTTCACTAACATTAATTCCTAAATCCTCAGAAAGTCCAAAACTACTAATACCATAAATAATACCAAAATTTACTGCCTTAGCAGTTCTTCTCATACTTTTTGTCACTTCTTCAAGTGGAACATGATAAATATCTGACGCTGTTTTTGCATGAATATCTTTATCTTCAATAAAAGCTTCCATCATTTGAGTAGCATTTGCCATAGAAGAAAATACTCTTAACTCAACTTGAGAATAATCGCTAGATAAGAAAACAGAATCATTATCAGGAATAAAAGCTTTTCGAACCATACGACTATACTCATCACGAGCAGGAATATTTTGTAAATTAGGGCTAATACTAGAAAGTCTTCCTGTACGAGTTAAAGTTTGAGTATAAATAGTATGAATTCTACCATCATCTCTTATTTCATTTAATAAGCCGACAGCATAATTAGAATAAAGCTTAGATAACATTCGATATTCTAATATTTTATCAACAATAGGATGAACAAAACTAACTTTATCTAATATATCTTTACTTGTAGAATACTTTCCATTTGTAACTTTTTTTGGATAAGGTATTTGCATATCTACAAATAAAACTCTAGCTAATTGTTGAGGACTATTAATATTAAATTCTTGATTAGCTAAACTATAGATTTCTTTTTCTAAAGAAACAATCTTCTCATTTAATTCATCACGTACATTTTCTAAATAATTTTTATCAACTCGTATACCAGTAAGCTCCATATCAGCTAATACAGTAACAAGCTTCATCTCAATATCATAAAATAATTTTTCTTCTTCATATTCTTTTAATTTATTTTTTAATTCTTCAATACTATCATATATAAACTTTGCTTTGGAAATAGTAAACTCATGAAGTTTCTCACAACTAACATCAATTGGTCTTTTTATTGTACCATAAATATCTTCAAACTTTTCTATATCATATCCCATTGCATTAGCAACAAAACTAATATCATCTTTAACTTCATAATCACATAAATACGCAGCAATTGATGTATCAAATTGACAATTATTTATACTAATATCATAAGAATGAAGTAAAACAATACATTTTTTTAAATCATATGTATATTTTATATTATCTCCTTCAAAAAGATATTTATATTTTGTTATATCAGCTTTATCAAGAAAATAACCAAACTCTCCATCATAAAAACTAATTCCTAAAATATCGCTTTTACTATAAACTTCTCCCTTGCTTTCTATATAGAAAGAATAAGGTTTAGTAACATCTAATTCTGAAATAGATTTTTCTATAACATTATTATTCTTAACTGGAAGAACTTCTGTAGGAGATACATCTCCTAATAAATTATATTTTTTTAGTAAAGAATGAAATTCTAACTCTTCTAAAATTTCTTTTAATTTTAAAGATTGAATTCCAGTATATTTACAATCTTCTAAAGTAAATGGTAAAGAAATATCCTTAACAATAGTTGCAAGCTCCATAGACTTATAGCAAGCATCTTTTCCATTTTCTAGTTTTTCTTTCATTTTTCCTTTAACAGAATCAATATTTGCATATAGATTATCAATACTACCATATTCTTGAATTAACTTTATCGCAGTCTTTTCTCCTACTCCAGCAACTCCTGGAATATTATCGGAACTATCTCCCATTAAAGCCTTCAAATCAATCATACGAATTGGCTCTACTCCATACGTTTCAAAAAACTTATTATGATCCATAATAAGATAATCATTACTCTTTAAAACTCGAACAACTACATCATCTTCAATTAATTGTAATAAATCTTTATCACTACTAATAATTTCACAATCAAAATCTGGATCTATATGAGCTAAAGATGATAAAGTACCAATAATATCATCTGCCTCGTAATAATCCATTTCATAATATTTAATACCCATAGCATTTAATACTTCTTTCGCAACAGGAAATTGTTTTTTTAAATCATCAGGAGTATCATTTCTACCAGCTTTATATTCTTGATAAGCTTCATGTCTAAACGTTTTTCCTTTATCAAAAGCAACCAAAATATAAGTAGGATTTTCCTCTCGAATAATTCGGTTCATCATATTAATAAAACCATATAAAGCATTAGTAGGAAATCCCTTTGAATTTCTCATAATTACACCACTATAAGCAGTAGCATAATAACTTCTAAAAACTAAATTATTTCCATCCACTAACAAAATTTTTTTCATATTTATTCACCAATATTAGTATATCAAAACAAAATAAGACAAACAAGAAAAACAAAAAAGAATAATGTAAACGTATGTTTGACAACAAAAATAATAAATGATAGAATAGAAAAAGAAAGGAGACTATTATGGAAAAATTAACAGTAAAACAAAATTATATACTACAAACTCTAAAAAAACTAATTGCCAAAAATGGATATCCACCAACTGTACGTGAAATAGGAGAAGAAACACATCTATCCTCTCCAGCAACCATTCACACTCATCTAAAAAAATTAGAAGAAAAAGGTTACATAAAAAAAGATGACAAAAAAAATAGAACAATAGAAATATTAGTACCAAATGAATACTTAGAAAAACAAGAAAAAATAATTGATGTTCCACTACTTGGTAAAGTAACTGCCGGAACTCCTATCGAAGCAATAGAAACTCCAGAAGAATATTTTTCACTTCCAAGCAACTTATTAACAACAAAAAATGAAGTGTTTACTTTAAAAGTAAGTGGAGAATCTATGATAAATGTAGGCATCTATGATGGTGATATATTAATTGTAGAAAGAAAAAATACCGCAACAAATGGAGAAACAGTTGTTGCAATGAATGAAAACAATGAAGCAACAGTTAAAACATTCTATAAAGAAAATGGATACTTTAGACTACAACCAGAAAATGACACAATGGAACCAATTATCTTAAAAGAAGTAACAATTCTTGGAAAAGTAATAGGACTATATAGAAAATTATAAAAAAAATTGGAACAAATCCAATTTTTTTATTTACAAGTAGAACCATTCCATAAATTAGGTTCATAAACCACTCCAAAGAAAATAATAGTACCCGTATTTTTATCACGAATCATATAAGAAAATGGCTTATTAAAGTTAATCTCCATTTGATCAGAATATCCATCAATAGAATTCTTACTAATAACAACAGCCGTTGAAGCAGCAGCCTTAGTACCACTTTCTGATAAATCAATTGAACTTTTATGAACAATATCCGATACAAAACAATCATCACATTTTATCATAGAAGAAAGCTCATCCCCAGGAAAAAAAACTTTTCTGATTCCAAGTTCCTGTAAAGAAGGCATAATTTTATCAAATTCAAAATCATTTTTAAACATAGGTAAAGATAAATAAATACTATTATCATCAGGAATTTTTTTATAACTTTGAAAAATATTTTTAATTTTTGACTCAGTAAAACTATCTAAATAATTATTAATACTTGTATCTTTAGGTAATAAACCAATAAACTCTAAATCTAAATCATCTTTAGAAGACTTTCTATAAGGAAGAACAATTCCTAATTCATCATCTGTATCAATATAAAAAGACTCCCCAGACTTTAAAGATTGATGCATCATAGAAACATTAATTTCTTCTCCACTATCCTTTTTAAAAGTCTCCTCTGAAGTATAATTACACTCAAATTTTTTCTTCCACTTAGCATCAATTGCCAAAGCATTAATTAATACAACAAGACTATCATTTAAAGATGAATCAAACATTTTAGGAATCATCTTATTTGTTTTTTGAAAAACCCAATCATTTATTTTTTTTACATCAATACTATTAAATATTTCTCCATTATACTTTTCTTGAACAATAGAAAGATATTTTTTTAAAACTAAATTTTTATGATCAGGATTAATAAAAACACTATTAGCAGAATCTAATCCAGGAACAACACTATAATCAGATATAACAGAATTAATCTCTTGTCTTGTAGTACCTACCGTTCCATCTTTTAACATATTTAAAGCAACGTTAATAGAATAAGGACTTATAATATAATTATTATTATAATACTTATTTGCTTGCAAAATCATTTTAGAATCAAAAGAATAATCACTTTTTTTTACATACAAATCATCCTTTGAATCACTTGTTTTAAGAAAAACAAAACAAAAACATAATATAGAAAGAAAAATCAAAATAAAAAAAGGAATTAAAATAATCTTTTTTTTCATAATAACACCTACTATAATTATTATATCAAAAAAAATCCTATATGCATAGGATTAAGTTATTTCAAAAATTCTCGAATAATAAAACTCGCTATTAAAAGTCCCGCAGAAGAAGGAACAAAAGCCGTACTACCAGGTACTCTATCATGAGTTTTTTGAGGTATCTCTCTAGAACTACAAACAAAGATATTTTCTTTAATATTATGATCTTTTACATATTTTCGAAGAATTCTAGCCAAAGGATCATTTATTGTCTTACGAATATCGGTTATTTCTAGTTTAGATGGATCAAACTTATTACCTGTTCCACAACAAGTAATAAAAGGAATCTTTCTCTTTAAACATTCTAATATCACCATCTTTTTAGTAAGAATAGTATCACAAGCATCAACAAAAAAATCAATTTTACTAGAAAATAATAAACCGATATTTTCATCTGTAATAAAAGATGAAATCTTAATAACTTGGCAATCAGGTTGAATCAAATGAATTCTATCTTCTAAAACATCTACTTTTTTTAAACCAATAGTTGAAGTTAAAGCAATAATTTGCCTATTAATATTGCTTTCATCAACAACATCATGATCAACTATAATAATAGAGCCTATTCCACTTCTTACTAAAGCCTCTACTACATAACCACCTACGCCACCACATCCTAATACCAAAACACATTTATTTTTTAAAAACTCAATTTTTTCCTGTCCAATTAATTTTTCAAAACGAGATAATTTATTATTAAGCAACATTTGAGTATCTCTCACTATTTTTCTTTTTTACTAATTGATATGCTTCACTAGTAATAAAATGTAACTTTTTATCATATAAAATTTCACTCAAATAAGAAATTTCAGATAATATTTCTGTATTAGAAGATGCAATTTTATCATGACGATTTAACTCATCAAATAAATTAGTTTTTAAAGCAGATGAGTAATCAACTACCTTTTGTAAAGCATCTCTATCTAATTGATTGTCCTCTACACAAACAAAATCAAATGTTTGAAAAAAATCAATTAACTCCTTAATATAAAAGACATTTGCTTTTTTTAGTTTATCATCTAATAAAGGAGAATCTTTATACTGTTTAACTATATGAATAAAACTAGCTATTTTATCAAAACTCAAAATATTAGAAAATCCAAGATTTTCCAAAGAAACATATCTTCCTCTCTTCTCAGCTCCTGGTATTTCATTAAGATAATCTAAAATAAGCTTTCCAAAAAGATTATCTAATACATCATTTTCTTGAAACTCAATAGGTTCAATTTTATATACATCATAATATTCTGAATTTCTTTCTGACTTAGTTGTAACTAAAAAAGGACGACGATATACTAATGACCTACTACGAATAAATTTTGTAGTCGAATCAGTATTGTGATCATGATAAAAACTAGAATCAGAGTATTTTTCACGATTAACAATAATTTCACTACTATCAGCATCATTAAAAAACACTTTTTTTCTTACTTTACTTGCATTATTATAATATAACTCATAATCAAAAATAGTATTAGAATTTTTATTCAAAACTGGTAAAATCAACACATATATCACCTTCTATCGGTATATTTTATCATAAAAATAAGAAAACAGCAAGAAAAAATAAAAAAAAGCGAGAATAACCGCTCAACCAACAAAAAAAGTCAGAAGATACGTCTTAGACTAACGATAAAACCTAATCTTATGACCAGGTGGGTGTTCATACACTATCTTTAGGATCCTTAAATTAATAAGTCTTCAACACCAATAGTAGATCCGAACTCCCGTATCGTTACTTTAGTCGGTTTTATATGTGTCCTTCTCGTAATCATCTGACAACTTCATTATATAATAGATTTTCTATTTTTACAATACCAATTTTAAAATAGGCATGAACCATGAAAAAAAACAATCATAAACTATTTTAGGTGATAGTATGTTATATAAAAATAAAAACTTTTCCTTTTATTATGAAATTTATGGAAATAGTCCAAAAGCAATACTAATTCTACCAGGATGGGGATATACAAGAGAAACATTTCAAAGAATAATTCAATATTTACAAAAAGATTATACAATCTATATAGTTGATTATCCTTATTTTGGAAATAGTCCTTTACCAAATAAAGAATTAACCATTTATGATTATGCAGAAACATTCTCTAATTTTATTAATGAACTAGGAATCATTAATCCAATAATAATAGCCCATTCATTTGGAGGAAGAATCACTTCACTTTTAATAGGCAAATACAACCTTAAAGTAGATAAAATTATATTAATAGATGTTGCTGGAATAAAAAGAAGAAAAAAATTAAAAGTTTTTCTAAAAGAAAAAATATATAAAATAATAAAAAGATTAATAAAAATACTTCCTAAAAAGAAACAATTAAGAATACAAAAACAACTACTACAAAAATTTGCATCAGAAGATTACATGAATTTACCAATAATAATGAAAAAATCATTTCAAAATATTATAAAAGTAAATTTAAAAAAATATTATAAAAAAATAACTTCAGAAACTTTAATAATATGGGGAGAAAAAGATATAGATACACCATTAAAAGATGCAAAATTACTTAATAAAATAATTAAAAATTCTGGATTAATAATCTTTAAAAATACAAATCATTACTCATACTTATATAATGAAGAATTAACTATTAAAATATTAAATATTTTTCTAAACAACAAAAGCAATTAACAAACTACTTGTCAATTGCTTATTTATTATGGATTTAAACGATTTGGTCCACGGAATAAAAATTGAGTTTCTTTAATACCAGATAAACCTAAAAGTAACATAGTCATTCTATCTAATCCAATACCAAATCCACCATGAGGAGGACAACCATATTTAAAGAATTGTAGATAGAACTCAACATCTTTCGTAAGTCCTTTTTCTTTTGCATTCTTAACTAACTCTTCATATCTATGTTCTCTTTGAGCTCCACTAGTAATTTCTACACCCCTCCAAATTAAATCATACCCTTGTAATTTTCCATCTTTATCTCTCATATGATAAAATGGTCTTTTTGTTGCAGCATAATCAACTACAAACATAAACTCTGATTGATATAATTCTTGAGCAAGTTTAAATGTAAGTTTTTCAGCCTCCGCATTCATATCTCCTATATCTTCAGTAGGTATTTCAAAATTATACCTATCATGTAATTCTTTATATAAATCTCCTAGTTTAATTCTAGGAAAAGGCTTTTTGGGAACAATAACTTCACAACCAAATACTTCCTTTATTTTTTCACCATAAACATCTTTTACTTTAGATAAACCAGCTATAAGTAAATCCTCTTCCAAACTCATTACATCTTCATAACTATCAATATGAGCAAACTCTAAATCAAATCCTGTAAACTCCGTAGCATGACGATTTGTATTAGAATTTTCAGCACGAAAGACTGGTCCAACTTCAAACACCCGGTCAAGTCCTCCAGCTAAAGCCATCTGCTTATAAAATTGAGGGGACTGAGCAAGGTATGCTTCTCTGTCAAAATATTTAACTTCAAAAACCTCACTTCCAGATTCAGATGCCGTACCAATTAATTTAGGAGAATGTATTTCAGTAAAATGATTTTTATATAAATACTCTCTCATACCTTCCGTTAAACAAGATTCTACTTGTCTAATTAAAGTATTTCTAGGATTTCTCATATCTAACCATCTATAATCCATTCTAGTATCTATATTAACACCATCTAAATTATTAAAATCAAATGGTAAAGCTTCTGCTTCACTAGTAACTTCTATATTAGTTGGAATAATTTCTAATCCACCTAATTTAACAGCTTCATTTGAAACTACTTTACCAGTTACACGAATAGTAGACTCAACAGTAGTATTTTTCATTAACTCTAACATAGATGAGTTACTTTCTTCACTTTTTTCAAGAGTCATTTGAACTTTACCAGTAGAATCTCTAAGTATTACAAACATAACCCATTTTTTATCTCTAACTGCATCCACAAAACCACTAAAAGTAATTTCTTTATCTACATAATTTTCTAATTCATTTACAAAAATTTTCATAATTATTCCCCACTCCTATCATGACATTTACATTCTCCATCATTTTGACATCCACAATCAGAGTCATCATGATGACAACCACAATCACATTCATCAAAATCTTCATGTACCATAGTATTAATTTGTTCATCTAAATAATAAATTAAAACATCTAATGATATAATTTCTTCTTCTTTTGTCCTATTATTTTTAACTTTTACTTCATTATTATCTAAATCTTCACTATTAAGCACACAAGTAAATTTAGCTTTTAATCGATCAGCTTGCTTAAATTGACCTTTTAATCCTCTACCTGTATACTCCGTATCAACTATAAAACCAGCAAGTCTTAATTCTTGAGCAAGATAAGCAGCATATTTTTTTTCTTCATCATTTACATACATCAAAAATAAATCAATATCTTCAACAATTGGTAACTCTACTTTTTCAAGCTCTAAAGCCATTACTAGCCGACCAATTCCGCAAGCGAAACCAACACAAGGAGTTTCTGGACCACCTAGTTGATTAACAAGACCATTATAACGACCTCCACCTCCTAAAACGTTATTAGAGCCAAAACCTTCTACTTTAGCTTCAATTTCAAAAACCGTATGATTATAATAATCAAGACCACGAACAATATTAGGATCAATTTCATATTTTATTTGCATAATATCTAAATATTCTTGTACTTTTTCAAATCGATTTCTACTTTCCTCATTTAAATAATCTAAAGTTTTTGGAGCATTCTTTAAAATTTCATTTTCTTGATCAACCTTACAATCTAAAATACGTAATGGATTTTTTTCTAATCGAACTTGACAATCTTCACAAAAATCTTTAATATGAGGCTTAAAATACTTAATTAAAGCATCACGATAAGCATTTCTAGAATCAGTATCACCTAAACTATTAATATTAACCTTTATTTCTTTTAAACCTAACATCTTATAAATATTAACAGCTAAAGAAATAACTTCAGCATCACTCATAGGATCATCACTACCTAGTATTTCCATACCAAACTGAGTAAGTTCTCTATCTCTTCCACTTTGAGGTCTTTCATATCTGTACATAGTTCCATTATAATAAACCTTAACAGGTTGATTAGGATCTCCATACATTTTATTTTCAATATAAGAACGAACAACACCTGCTGTTCCTTCAGGACGTAAAGTAATATTTCTACCACCCTTGTCCATAAAATCATAACTTTCTTTTGTAACGATATCAGTTGTCTCTCCAACTCCTCTATGAAATAACTCAGTAGCTTCAAAAATAGGAGTACGAATATAGTTATAATTATATTTCTCCATCATAGCATCAATTATAGTATCTACATACTTCCAAACTTTAGCTTCTCTTCCATAAATGTCATTGCAACCTTTTTGTCTTTGTATCATATTTCCTCCTAAAAATAAAAAAAGATAACACTCCAAAGGGCGTATAGTACGCGGTGCCACCTTATTTTCTCACTTAAAAAACCGATAACGTAGTAACACGCTTCCAAATAAAAGGATGTCTTCCTAATAACTCTAATAAGTATTTTCACCATACATACTCTCTCTAAAATAGTAATTAAAAGTACTCTTTCCCAAGAAGATATAAATATTATAAAACAAAATATAAAATTAAACAATTATTTTTTTATAAGTTTTAACTCATCTTTATAATATTTTATATATTCAGTAGGACCTAATCTATTATCAACCAAATATTTTTGTATATCCAAATTAGCTCTTTTCATATTAAAATCATAAACCAAATCATCATATTGATTCTTTAAAAAAATAGATAAAATATCTCCAAAAGCATAAGTATACTCACTCCGCAAATCAAATGCATAAGTATGTATAATAAAATCTGTAATATCAGATTCAGTAACAAAATGATCTTTAACAATATTAGCTAATTCACTTCTTGATAACGATAAATAATTATCATTTAAATAATAATTATTATCTAATAATGATAAAATATAAGCACGCAATAATAAATCATGTCGATTAAGTAACATACTTAAGTAATTATCCCTACATTCTTCTACATGAATATTATTATTTAACATATATCTAAATAATAATCGTTCAAATAAAATAGAATATGTTTCATCAGAAAAAGATTGATAATAATATTGATTAAATATTGTTATATTTTGATCTAAACTACTAAAATCATAAATATGTCCAAATTCATGAGCCAAAACAAACAAGGAATGAATACTATAAGAAAAATCAGTGATATATATACTAGATTCTTTATTTATAGGATTAAACAAAGTATAACCTAAATCATTTTGATTATTTGAATAAAAAACCGAATATATTAGATTATTATTCCAATAATAATCTAATAGTTTATCTAAATGAATAAATCTCATAAATTGGTAAAAAATATCAAAAAAGTCATCTTTAGATAAATTACTAAATGTATAATAAATCCCGTCATTAACGGATTGTAAATCATTTTCTACTTCAACAAGAATTTGTTGAAAATAATCTTTAGAAAAAGACTTAAATTGAAAAAAAGAATCTAACATATTATAATAATAACAATCTAATTTTTTAGTTATTTTTCTATAATTCCTACGATTTCCAAAAATATTATTATTTTTTTTCTTTTCTATAAATTTAATATTTAAAACAGATTCAATAGAATAATATAAATTTGCAATATAATTTGAAACAGCAACTTTTTCATCTTCATTTTTACATTTGTTTAATAGTTCACAAGAGCTTATTAAAAAATGAACTAACTTTCTCTTATCTCCTAAATCAACCATAAAACCACCTAACCAATAATCTATTATACCACAAGAACAAAAGATTTAAAACAAGTTTTAAATCGCCTTGGTCGTTGCCTCCCAA
>CAMOWA010000019.1 GCA_946628005.1 uncultured Caryophanales bacterium | reverse complement strand
TACAGATGAAGTAGTAACTGCTAAATATGAGAATTTAAATAGTGATTTAAATATAATTTCAACAAAACCTCTAACAAATCCTGAAACTGGTATTAGGACTTTATTTATAATAATGCCAATACTTTTACTTATAATTATTGCATCAACAAGTTTATTTATAAATAAAAAGAAAACTACTAATTAGTAGTTTTTTAACTAGGAAGTGTATTAATGAGAAAAAAGATATTAATTATAATAGTAATTGTATTTGTTTTATATCTTTCTCTTTATCTTTATAATAGCAATTATTATATAGATAATGATATTCCAATTATTGATATTAGATTGAATGATATTAATTTAGATGAAGTTCATAAAGATAAAAAAATAGAATATAAAAATAATAAAATAAATATTTATAAAAATAATAAAAAAGAATTTACGGGTAAAATTGGGTTTAAAGGAAGAGGTAATTTTACTTGGACATTAGATAAGAAGTCTTATAGAATATCGTTTGATGAAAAAACTAAAATACTAGATTTACCAGTCTCTAAAAAATATGTATTACTTTCTAATCATACAGATTCATCATTACTAAAAAATGATTTTACTTATAGTGTTGCGAAGAAGATGAATCTTAATTATAGTTTTACAGGTGAGTTTATTGATTTATATATAGATAAGAACTATATTGGTAATTATTATATTACTCCTAAAATTAATATATCTAAAAATGTAGTTAATTTAAAAAATAAAGATGCTTTATTAGTAGAGCTAGATAACAGTTACTATAAAGATGAAGAAAACTATTTTACAACAAAATTATTAAATGATCATATTGTTTTAAAAGATTCTAATAATAAGAAATTTGATGATAATTTTAAAATATTTGAAAATAAATATAATGAGGTTGAGGAGTGCATTGTTAATAAAAATTTTTATTGTATAGAAGATAAAATAGATATTGAGTCTTTTATAAAATATTATATTATATCGGAGTTTTCAGAAAATCCTGATTCTCTTCAATCTAGTTTATATATGTATACTAATGGTAATGATGATAAGATACATATTGGACCAATATGGGATTTTGATATTGCTTATGGGCTAAAACCACAATATTCTAGTTATGATAAGTTTTTAATAAAAGAAGATTTAATTAACGAAAAAGAAACTTCAAAATTGTTTTATAATTTAATTAGTATAAAAGAATTTGAAAATAGAGTTATATCTTACTGGAATAGTACTGCTAAAGATATATATAAGGAAGAAATTGATAACATAGATAAAAAAATTAAATACTTAAATAAAGCTGGTATTTTTAATAACAATTATTGGGGACTTAATACTTTTAAAAGGTCTACTTCAATATTTAAGTATTGGATAAGTAATCGATATGATTTTATAAATAATATGATAGGAAATGGTAGTAATGAATAAAGATAATAAAAACAATTATTATTTAAAAAGATATACTTTTACTTTTATAATAGTTATTTTATTAATGATCGTTTTTTTATTAATGGAAAAGTCAATTCCAAATGAAAAAAGCAGACGTAATATTTTAAAATCAGAGAAATATTATCATGAATATTTTGATCATCAATTTAGTAATATTAATATTATTAAAAATAAGCATGAGACAGTTGATGTTACAGCAGATTTATATCATTTAAGTATGATTTACTTAGAAGATAATAAACATCTTTGGAAAAGTTTTATTGAAATGAATAAAGATTCTGAAATATCACAAAAGATGATTAGAAAAGAGAGTTTTAGAAGTATTAAAATAGATAGTGATTATTCTAGATATTGGAATGGTCAACTTATAATATTAAAACCATTATTATCATTTTTTACCATGTCTACTATATATAATATTTACTTAGTTATATTTACTATTATTTTTTCTATATTATTATTTATGATTTTTAAACATAGTAAACTTCTTTCAATAATATTTACAATTTCTTTTATGATTATAAATGCTTTTTTTGTTACAACTTGTGATAATCTTATGTATGATTTTATGATTAGTATGATATCTTCTATTATTTTAATTAAAATGAATGAAAACAAAAGTCAGAATATAGACTTATTATTTTTAATTACTGGTATGTTAACAGTTTATTTTGATCATATTACATGTGAGACTCTTACTCTTACTTTACCTTTATTTATATATTTTTATTTTAATATGAAAGATAATAAGAGTATTAACAATAAATTGATTATAAAATTCATTATACTTTGGTTATTAGGATATTGTTTTACATTTTGTATGAAGTGGATATTAGTAGTTATTCATTATCATGGAAAATTTATTGAAAAAATTATTGATCCTATGATAATAAGAATTTATTATGAGAAAGAAAATGTCTTTTCAGTTTTTCTTAATTCATTAAAGGAATTACCTAATTACTGGTATCCATTTGGTTATTATACTATAAAAATAATATTACTAATTTTTAGTATTCTGTTATTATTATATTTAATTATTAAAGATAAGGAAAAAAGACAGTATTATCTGTGCTTTCTTTTGACAGCAACTATTCCATTTATACGCTATTTAATTTTATCATCTCATTCAAATTATCATAATTTTTTTACTTATAGAGCTTTTTTACCATTTATTATGTTATGCTTATTAAGTATTGTATTTGGAATAAAAAAAGCGTTAAAGTAGAATAATTCTAAAAAAGATATAGTAATCTATATTTTTTTTTATTATAATAAATTTTAGGTGATTAAAATGGAAAGGTTAATAATTGTGGAAGGACCACAAGGGGTTGGTAAGACGACATTAGCAAATTACCTAAGAGATAATATTGCAGGTTCTAATCTGTATCGTTTGTCTGGACAAAAAGATAAAACTTTAACAGGACTTGAGTATTCAAGAATAATGTATGATGCATTAATAGATTATTTAGAGAAGATGCAGTCTGTTCCAATGAATATGATATTTGATAGAACATTTATGACAGAAGAAGTCTATGCTAGACTCGGTTATAAAGATTATTCTTTTACTAAAGAATATAATTATTATTTATCTAAATTATCGAGTTTAAAATATGAAATGTATTATTTTCCTTTATATTTAGAAAATGTTGATTTGTATAGAAAAAGATTAGATAGAGGTGAACATCATTTATATCAAGAATTCAGTTTGCAAAATTCTATTAATCAACAAAATATGTATTTGGAACTTGCTATGGAGATTTCAAAAAAAGAAATTAATTATGATAATCCAATTCAAGTAGTTCCTTTAGCGATGGATGATTTTGATAAGTCTTATACTAAAGTAAAAAAAATATTAAAAATGGAAGTGTAATTTTATGATTATTTATGAAAAAAATAAAAAATATTTAAGTATTTATGATTTGCAAATTGATAGGAGTGCATTACTTGAATATAGACAGAATCATTTGAAAAATGTTAAAAGTGCTATATTAAGGTTTGATTCTGATAATAAAAAAGAATTTGATTTAACATATAATAAAGAAACTATATATAATTATATATTTGGTTTATATGATGATATGAATTCTTCTTATATAACTATTGATGATAAGAATAATAATTCAATTTATTTATTTGATAATTTTACAACTGAAGGAGTTTTATTATCTGGTGCTTTAACAGAGATTCAGCCAGTTGTTAGAGGAGATATTACTTTTTTAGATTTTTTGGTTGAAAAGAATTATGATGAAGAATTATTAGCTCTAATAAAAATAGATAAATTAGAGGAGATTAAACTTGATAGTTTAGATTTTCTTTTGAGTAATGGTATTATTCAATTTGAATCCTCTTTTGAAAGGAATTTAGAGAAATTTAGTGATTTATTGTCGCATTATAAAAAATATGTTAATAAAGAGATGGAAAAAGTTAAGAAATTAGGTGTTAATTTTGATTGAGATAAAAAATATTTCTAAAAAATTTATAAAAATAGATGAAAATGGAAAGAAGAAATCTTTTTATGCAGATTTTGATTTATCTTTTGAAGTGCATGATGGAGAAATTCTTGGTTTATTAGGACCAAATGGTGCTGGAAAAACCACCCTTTTAAGAATGCTTGCTGGAATTATGAAACCTACTTCTGGTGAGATTATTATTGGCGATATGAAATATGATAATGATTCTATTTCATTAAAGAAAAATATTTCTTTTTTATCTGGAAATACAAAACTTTATAAAGATATTTCTCCAGTTGAATTATTAAAGATGTGTGCTGGATATTATGGAATGGATAAAAGTATTGTTGATAAAAGAATTAATGAAGTTATTAAAAGATTTGACATGGAATCTTTTAAAAATCAAAGAATTGGTAATTTATCTACAGGTCAAGTACAACGAGTTGGAGTTTCTAGGTGTGTATTACATGATCCCCATTATTATATATTAGATGAAGCTACTTCTGGATTAGATATTATTTCTAGTCAAGTTATTTTAGACTTTATTAAAGAAGAAAAAGAAAAGAATAAATGTATTATTTATTCTACTCATTATATGGAAGAAGCAGAGAATATTTGTGATAGAGTTGTTTTAATTAATCATGGTAAAATAATTGCAATTGGGACACCTAAAGAAATAGAAGAAAAAACAAAAACTACTAATATTCGAGAGGCTTTTTTTCAGTTAATAGAGGAGAAATAATATGAGTTGGAATAATATAAAAATTACTATTTTAAAGGAATTTAGAGGAGTTGTTCGGGATAAAAAATCTCTTCATAAATTAATTTTATATCCTTTAATTATTCCTTTTGTTATTTTATTATTTGGATTATTATTTGATACAGTAAATGAATCTACATATACAATTGGGGTAAACTATAAACTTTCTTTAGAAGAAAAAGAAATTATTAAACAATTAGATAATATAACTATTAAGAATTGTAAAAATATAAAGACTTGTGAAAAATCTTATAAAGATAATAAAATAGAAGGCTATATTATAAAAAATAATAATAAATATACTATTTATACAGATACTTCTCAAAATAGTGGAGAAATTATTTTATCTCTTGCTAATTCTTATTTAGATTCTTATAGTAAGATGCTTGGTAATAAATATTTAATGGATAATGGGATGGATCCTAATATGGTGTTTAATAATATTTTAGTTGACTCTAAATCATTAAATAAAGAGGATACTAATATTATGAGTAATATGATTTTTAGTTTAGTTATTTCTTACATAACAATGATTGTTGTTATGGTATGTGTTGTAGTAGTTTCTGATGCTACTTCCGGTGAGAAAGAAAGAGGTACTTTAGAGACTATTTTAACTTTCCCGATTAGAAGTTCTGAACTAGTTATTGGAAAGTATTTAGCAACTTCTATTTTGTCTTTTATTGGGGGAATCATTGCTTATTTTTTAGCTATACCTTCTTTTTTGATTGGAAAAGAGATATTTACTTCTTATGAAGAAATTGTGTTTACTACTAGTTTTTCATCTATATTATTATCTGTTCTAGTTTTATTATTTACTTCTTTATTAGCTTCAGGTATTTGTATGGCTCTTTCTGGGAAAGCAAAAACTTATAAAGAATCTCAATCTTCTTTACAGTTTGTTTCTATTTTACCTATTATTCCATATTTTTTAAGTGTTATGGAAGTAAGTAATAATTTTTTTCAACTTATACCTATTGCTAATTGTAGTTCTTTATTAAATGATATTGTTATTAATAAGATAGAGTTTCAATCATTTGGTATTATTATATGTAGTACAATATTTTATATTGTTTGTATTTTAAAATATATTTCTTTACAATATAGTAAAGAAGAGACTTTATTTTCATAGGAGGTTTATATATGATAGCTTTAATTGCTGCTCGTTCTAAAAATAATGTAATAGGGAAAGATGGAAAGATTCCTTGGAATATTCCTGGTGAACAAAAACAATTTAAAGAGTTAACGACTGGAAATATTGTTGTTATGGGAAGAAAAACTTTTGAAGAGATTGGTTATTCTCTTACTAATCGTAAGAATATTGTTATCTCTAGAAATGCTCAATATCCTTTTGATAATTTAATTGTTGTTCCATCTCTTAATGATGCTTTAGAATATTACTCAGAAGGGGATATTTATATAGCTGGAGGATATAATTTATTTAAAGAGGCAATTGATATTGTTGACAAGATGTATTTAACTGAGATTGATTTATTTATTGAAAATGGAGATGTTTTCTTTCCTACTTTTCAAGAAGAAGATTTTAATGTTCAATTGTTGGAAGAAAATCATGATACTATTCCATATAAAAGACTTGTATATAGTAGAAAAAAATAAAGGTATTGTTTATGAATAAAATATTAGATTTTTATAAAAAAACTAGTTATTATACAGATTTAGGGTTATATAGAGAATTAGCTAAAAGTTTACCAGATGAAGTGAGTGAATTAGCTAAATTACAAAGAAGACAAATTATTCATCCGGTTATTATTATGAATCATTTACAAAATGGATGGTGGGATAATTTAGATGAAGTTCCTAAAACAAGTTTAGTATTTGAAGATGATGTTTTTCCAACAGCTATTTCTATGTTATCTGAATTATTAAGAAGAGATAATAAATATGGTCTAAATCGTAGAGTAGAAGATAAAATACATGTTACATGTAGAGGAGAGGCTATTTTACTTGCTGCTATATTAAAGGCAAAAGAAATTTCTTGCCGAGTAAGAGCTGGTTTTTGTGAATATTTAAGACATGATGGAATTTACTATGATCATTGGATTACTGAATATTATAATACACATGATTGTCGATGGATACTTGTTGATGCAGATAATCAGTGGGATGATAAATTGATTGATTTTGATTTAAATGATCTACCAAGAAATATGTTTTTGTTTGGAGCAGAAGCTTATTTAAAACTTAGAAATGATAAAATCAAAAATGAAAATATTTTATATTCATCTGATCCTGTAACAATAGGAATGGATGCTGCGATAAGAGTTTTATTTTATGATTTTCATTCTTTAATGAATAATGAAATATATTATGATTTTGTACCTAAATATGTACTTGATAAGAATTTTCATTTAGATGAAGAAGAACTTAGAGAATTAGACTCTTTAGCAAATCTTTTGTTAAAACCTAATGATAATTTTGATGAGTTAATTAATATTTGGAATCATAATTTAAAGTTTAGAATTTTATCTGGTGGATTGAATTAAATAATAATAGGAGGGGTACCATGAAGTATAAAAGTATGAGAGAATATACTCATGATGAGTTTGTTCAGTTGGTTTCTAGTTTAGATGAGGAAGAATTATTAGATTTTAGTTCAAAATACGGAGGATATCCTGTATTGTTTCGTATGGGGCTTGATGAGAGAATTTGTCATATTCCATTTATACAAACAGGTTCTGCAGTAATAATAAGAAATGAAAATGGAGAGATTCTTTTACAAGAGAGAACTGACAGAAATGTTTGGGGATTACCTGGTGGTTGTCAAGATTTAGGAGAGGATTTAAGAGAAACTGCTGTTAGAGAAGCTTATGAAGAAACTGGAATAAAGCTAGATATTAATAAGATTCAATTAATAGATACTTTATCTGGTAAAAGTAGAAAGAATAGTTATCCTAATGGAGATATTGTATATAATAATACATCTCTTTTTTTAGCAAACATTTCTTTAGAAGATACCTCTAGTTTAAAAGGAGATTCTGAAACTAAGAAATTACAGTTTTTTTCACTAGATTCCCTTCCTAATAATCTTATGGATAATGATTTAATTCAGGTATATCTTGATTTTATAAAAAATGATAGAATTAAATGATTTTTTTTAGATTGGAGTTAGATATGTCAATAAAAGAAATTATTGAAAAATATAATCCATATGATGAATTTGAGAAAAAAGATAAAGAGGAAATGTTATATTTCATAAATAATTTTGAAGATGTTTTAACTAGAAATAATGTTATTGGACATTTTTCTGCTGCTGGATTTGTTGTTAATAAAGAAAAAAATAAGATGTTAGCAGTTTATCATAAAATAGCGGATGGATGGACTTATCCTGGAGGACATGCAGATGGGGATGATAATCTATTAGAGGTTGCTATTAGAGAAGTTTATGAAGAAACTGGAATAAAAGGTAATACAGTAAATAATGTGCCATTTATGATTGCAACTCTTCCTGTTTATTGTCATGTTAAGAATAATCAATTTATTTCTTCTCACTTGCATTTTGATGTTATCTATCTAATGGAAGCAGATGAGACTATTCCATTGAATCTAACTGATGATGCAATTTTTGGTATTAAATGGATTTCTTTTGAAGATGTTTTTAATGAAAATTTTTGTTGTTATATAAAGCCTATTGTAATAAAGATGATTGATAAAATTAATAATCAATGTTAAATTATTTTTATCATTGTTTTTGGAGGTCGGTTTATATGAAAGTGTTTTATAAAGTTAATTTATATAGTGAAGATGCAAACTTAAAAGATTATAATACGAAAATTATTGTTTCAAAATGTCTGCTTTTTTGGGCAAAAGAACTTTCTACTCATAAATTAATTATGATATGTGATAATAAAACGCAAGGAGCTTTTCATGACTATTATGTCTTAAGTTCTGAATTTAATCTTAATAATGTTGCTAGATATGATGAGATATTAAAATATATTGAAAATTTTAAATTGGATGAGTTTCCTATTTATACTAAAAAAGAAGCAAAAAAAGTGAAGAAGTTTGTAAAAGAAACATTTAATAGGAAACAAAAATAATCATTTAGGAGGTTTTATGAATATAATTAGTACAGAAATGTTGGTTTCTACTCTTTTTAAGTTAGGATTTGATAAGGTTGATCCAGTTTTATTTACTTTTACTTTGGGAAAAATTTCAAAGGATGGATTTTTTTCTTTTGAAGAGCAAGATACAAGTAGAGCATTTCAAGAATATGTTGATTTTTCTGATGGCCTTATTAAATTAAAAGATGGTTATTTATTGGATACTAATATTAGTTCTAATGATTCTATTCCTATAACTATTGGACAATCTTTATTTGGAAATAAATATTTATTTGGTTATTTAAGTACTTTAGATTTTACTGATATTATATTAAAAAAAGCAGAGGCTTATGGTATAGGAGTTACTGGTGAAGTTAAGAAAGACTTTTTTAGTACAAAAGAAATTGAACTTATGAATAATTACTATAAAAATGGTGTAATAAATAAAGTTATGAAAAGGTAAAATGATATTAAACTAGAAAACTTTATATCTTTAGTGTATAGTTATTATAGGTGATTATTATGTGGATACTATGTACTTTGTTAACATTTACTTTTTGGGGTATTGCTGATTTATTTTATAAAATAGGAAATAGAGGAGAAGGTAAATATAATCATTTAAAGACTGGTATTATGGTAGGAATTGTTATGGGAATTCATGCTACTATATTTTTGATACAGTCTAAAACAAAAATTAGTTTAATAGATTTAGTAAAATACTTACCTGTATCATTGTGTTATATTTCAAGTATGGTAATTGGTTATAAGGGTCTTAAATATTTGGAGTTGTCTATTTCATCTCCTATTCAAAATACCAGTGGAGTAATTACTGCGTTATTATTTATTTTATTTTTTAAAGAAAAATATGATTATCCATTCTATATTGCATTATTATTTATATTTATTGGTATTATTTTTATTTCTATTTTAGAATTAAAGAAAAATAAAGTTGAAAATAAATCTAATAGAAAAAAACAAATTACAAAAAAAGTAATTACTTTAACTATTTTATTTCCTATAGGTTATTGTATTTTAGATGGTGCTGGAACTTTTTTAGATGGAATTTATTTAGATAAATTAAGACTTATTGGAGAAGATGCATCTTTAATTGCTTATGAATATACATTTGCTTTATATGCTTTTATCACTTATTTATATTTAAAAATAAGAAAAGAGTCTTTTACTTTATTGCATGAAAAAGATAAGATAGGGGCAGCGATATTTGAAACTTGTGGGGAGATATTTTATGTAAAAGCTATGAGTGGGAATGCTACTATTAGTGCTCCTATTATAGGAAGTTATTGTGTACTCTCTATGATTCTTTCTAGAGTGTTTTTAAAAGAAAAATTAACTAGAAAAGAATATTTTGGAATTGGTTTGGTTTTGATAGGTATTATTATTTTAGCAGTATTAGATGTTTAAAAGTATAAAGGTTTTAAATTATTTGATAAAAAAATTAAATTATATAATGATACACAAAGTATAATTGAATTTGATATATTTCTAATACTTGCATCGGTTGCAATTTAAAATACTATTTAAACTGTAATTTTAAGTCTTAATTTGATTATAAAAATGATTATTTGAAAGTTTTTTTATTTTATGATATTGTGGGTTTAGTGGCTGCTTTTTCTCATACCAATGATTCTTATATTACTAAGTGGAATGAGAGAAAAAAGAGTAAACTATATTAATATAGTTGTTATAGGGATTGATATAAATGTATTAACAAATCCTATTTCTAGATGTAGTGAAGATGTTGTAAAAGATTTTGAAAAAATTCCATATAAAAAGTTATTCTTTAGTGTAGTTGATTATTCGTATAATTATGTTGCTTATTTACCAAGTTTTAAAGATGAAGGGTGTTGCCCTGAAGCAACTAAACCGTCTATTAATAAGATAGGTAAGTATATAGTTGAAGAAGATGGATTTGATTTAGATAAGTTTATCTGTAGTAATTAATTTTTAAGATTCTTTTTTGTACGATTAAGTAGGTGGTCTATTATATGTTAATTGTTGAAGTTGGTTTTAAATTAGATAATGATTTTAAATATTATGATAATTTATTGAAGAATAATGGTTTAGATAATGATTTTAATGTAATTACTCATGATATTTATTATACTAATAAAAAATTAGATGGGCTCTCTGAGACTGAAATGAAAAATTCCTGTATTAGATTAAGAAGTTGTGGGAATGAAAATTTTAAAGTTAATAATAATTTAATATCTAAATTGAAGGTTAATAATGTAAATAAAAATAAGTTAAAAGACTTTGAAAATATGTTGTTAAACCATGGATATAAAAAAGTATTTGATACTATAAAAATTGATCATCACTATTATAAAGAAGGTATGAATAGTAAAGTACAATTACAAGAAATTAAAGATATAGGATTATTGGTATATTATGATAATAGTAATTACTATGAATATGATTTAGATATTCAAAGAAAATATTTAATAGATGAACTTAATACTTATGGATTTCATTTCGAGTATAATGAGTTAGGATTAGATAAATTAAGAACATTATATTATGGAGTGGAATGTTTTAGTAAAAATCAGAATGGATAAAATAATTGAGGAGGATTCTTATGGATTTAAATAAATTATATTATTTAAAAAATAAATTATTAGTTTTATTAGGTAAAAATAAATCTTCGTTTTATTTAACAGTTGATAAAAGAAAAGCATGTTTGAGTGAAAATAAAAAAATTCCACTTAGGGTAAGAGGTAATGGAAGAGATGTTAAAACAAATGTTAAAACACGTGGAACTATAGTATCAGGAGAATTAAAAGGGAAAAAAATGGGATTATAGTTATTTTGAAAGGTATTTTTTATGAAAAAGAGAGAAGCTGAGCAGTTGGCTCCAGAAAAGGTAGATTTTATTTTAAATCGTATAATGCAAATTTTAGAAGATAATGATAGATTATTTTCTGCTAATATGAATTTTTCTTCTGCTAAAATTGAAAAACAATGTATGTGTACTTTAGATATTTATGTACCAAGTAAGGATATTGAAGAACATTATAATTTAGGAATAACTAATGATCATATTAATGTTATTTATAAGGCTTTTTTTGATAGAATAATAGCTAATTATTTAAATGATGACTCTATATCATTCAGTGAATTTTATTCTCCTATAAGAACTAATATGGGGGCATTTGATGGTATTGAAGTTTCAAATAATAATGGTAGTACAATTTTTATTAATATGCCTGGTATTTATTATTCATTAATTGATGAATATAATTTAAGAATTAATGAAAATAATAATTCTAAAAAAATGTAATTAAATGTAGGACTGTAATGAGATTATTATTTCAATTAACAGATAAAGATATTGGTATGCCTTTTAAAGAAGTTAAGGATTATAAGACTAGAATAGCTGCTAGAGGTATCATTATAAATGAAGATGGTAAAATAGCTATTCAGAAAAAAACAAATACGAAGGAATATAAACTTATAGGTGGAGGCATAGAAAATGGTGAGAGCCCTAGTGATGGATTTAAAAGAGAAGTGTTTGAAGAGACTGGTTGTAAGATTGATATTATCCATGAATTAGGAATAGTAGAGGAACATATCAGTATGAAAAGTGTAAAACAAATATCATATATATTTGTTGCGAAAGTTTTAAATGATACTAGTAAATTACATCTTACAGAAAAAGAAAAAGCAGAAGGTGCTGAATTAATTTGGGTTTCTCCGATTGATGCATTAAGACTAATGGAAAATAGTTATCATGAATTAACTTCATCTACTTATGAAGATAATTATGATGTATATCGTATGAAATTTATTTCTTTAAGAGATAGAAAAATATTAAAATATTATATTGATAATTATGAATAAAATATTGTTTTGAAGGTGATAAGTTGAAAGTATTACAGTGGAATATATGGTTTAAGGAAGATATAAATAATATTATAAGTGAATTAAAAAGAATAGATGCTGATGTTGTCTGTATTCAAGAATTAAGTTTTTTTTATGATGATAGAGAAAGTATTTCTGCACTTAGCAAGGTATATCCATATATTTATTATGAAGTTGCGGATACGTTTTTAGATGGAATGAGTCAGTGTAATGCAATAATATCAAAATATCCATTTATGAAAAAAAATAAATGGTATGTTCAAAAACCAGGAGTAGATAAAAATGATTATTCTAAAGAAGGTAGAATATATTTAGAAGTATCTATTAATTGTAATGATAAAGAATATAATATAGGAACTACTCATTTATCATATACTCATAAATTTTTAGAAACTGAATTAAAAGATAGAGAAGTAGATAGGTTAATAAATATTATTAAGAATAAAAAACGTTATATTTTTACTGGTGATTTAAATACAGTAAAAAATTCAAAATATATAAAAAAGATAAGTGAGTATTATACTAATCATGATACAAAAAATACTTGGACAACAAAGCCTTTTTCGTATAATGGATTTAAAACTAATAAATTAGATTATAAGCTTGATTATGTTTTTACTTCAAAGGATATTAAAGTTAAAAATATTGAAGTAATTAATACTATTTATAGTGATCATTTGCCTATACTTTGTGAAATATTAGTATAATAATAAATGAAAAGAGATGGTGTTAATAATATGAATAACTATATAATTATAACAATGTGATAAGGAAGAAATAGCTAAAAGGATTGAAAATTTACTTTTAGAAAAGAAATTAGTTGCTGGTAGTCAAATTTCAAAAGTTTATTCAAAATATTGGTGGAATAATTCTTTAGAAGAATGCTTGGAGTATAAATTAGAATTTAGAACTAAAAGTTATTTGTTTAGTGAAATAGAATATGAAATAATAAAGATTCATGATTATGAAACTCCGGAAATATCTTGTTGTGAAATAGTGGATGCTAGTAAAGATTTTTTTAATTGGATAGATGAAAGTATAAAACAATTCATGAATTAAGTGATATAGAAAAAATGATTGATAGCTTTAAAATGAGGTGATATTTATGTTTATAATTGATGTTGTTGATTATAATAATTTTGATTTTATTAATTTATGTCAGTTATTAGAAAGTGAGCATAAACAAGTTATAAAAGAATAAAGAAGACCAAATGGGAAATGTTTAAATAACTTAGAAAAATTCAAATATGTATATCTTGCTTTTATGGATGATAAAGCAGTTGGTTGTCTTGCTATGATGGTGTGGTAACAAAATTATTTGATATTTGTTCTGAGCAAGCAAAAAAAGATGGTGCTAAAAAACTTATATTAGATACTTATCAAAGATTTGAGGCGGCAATTAAGTTATATAAGAAACTTGGGTTTAAAGAAATAAATAATTATATAGATAATTCTATCTATTCAATATGTATGGAGAAGAATATATGGTTTTAAGGTGATTTTATGCAATATCAAACATTAGAAGAACAATTAAATTTTACAATTGAAATATTAAAACAAAATGTTGAATTAATGAATATCTTAGATTTTATTGATAGTTTATCTTTACCTAATTATTATATTGCTGCTGGAAGTGTATTTCAAACTATATGGAATTATTTAGATAGAAAGCCTCTAAATTATGGAATAAAAGATATAGATGTAATATATTATAACAAAGATGATTTATCTATTGAAACTGATATTAAGTATTGTGATTTAATTAGTAAATTTTGTATAAGTAATGAGTATAATTATAAGATAGATGTATCAAATGAAGCTAGAATGCATATATGGAAAAAAGAAATGTTTCATATGAACGTTGAACAATATCGCAATTCGGAGGATGCAATTAATTATTGGATAGCAACTATTCATGCTATTGGAATTACTAAAGATAATGATGATATAAAAATATATGCTCCATATGGACTTAGTGATATTTATAATAGAACTATTAGACCTATAAAGCATAAATATAATACAGAAAAAATGTATGTAAAAAAGGTAAATAGTTGGAAAAAAAGATATGATAATTTGAATATTATTGAATGGTAAAATGATATTTATTAATAGAGGATAGAAGCTTTTTTATGTTGTTTTGTACTAGTAATTTTGATATAATAATAGTCAAAAAAAGGAAGAGGCTATTTTTATGAAACATAAACATAAAGTTTTAAATAGAAGTACGTTTGATGCAAAAGTAGATATTGTAATAAGTCCTAATAATATTAAAAATTATTCTATAGAAAGAGATGATTTTACTGAATTAGCTCTTGTCGCAATTAAAAATAAACCAAGTACAATAAAGTTTATTCCTTTTGATTATAAAGATTATCCTTTATTATGTGAGGAAGCAATTAAACAAGATATATCTGTTTTCTCTTGTATAGATTATAGAGTTAGTAATTATAAAAAATTAGGTATGATTGCTATTAGTAATAAATATTATTTGGTTCGATATGTACCTAAAGATTCAAATTATTATTACTACTTTTGGGAATTAGCTATTTCTTGTAGCAATAAATCATTACGATTTATAGATAATAAAAGAGAAGAATTATTTCCAATGGTTATAGAAACCATTCAAAAAGATGCATTATCTATTGCTTATGTTGATAGTAATATTTCAATATATAGTAAGTTGTGTAAGATTGCTAGTAACAATAAGAAGTCTTTAGAATATATGGATATTAATAAAGTAGATAAAGAATTAGTTTTTGAAATGTTAAAAATGAAACCTTATTGGATAGAATTTTTAGATAGTGATAAAGAATATTATTTAGAAGCATGTAAGTTTGTTTTAGATATTGATGGAAACTCAATTAATTATATAGATTCGTTATTTCTACATAATAATATAGAATTATTTATTAATATATTAGAAACAGTGAAAGAAACTGATCCTAATATTATTAATAATTCTAAAGTAATATATTTGATGTGTATTAATAATAGAAAGACTAAAGAAAAACTTCAAAATTTATATGATAATATAGGATATTCATCTTCAAGATTACATTATTTAGATTTGGAATATGAAGAGTTAGAAAATAGGTTAAAAGCTGCTAAAAAAGTAGAGAATAGTAAAAAAAGTGAAACAACATCTAATACTCGTGAATATATATATGATAATAAAAGACTATATAAATGATATTGGAGAATATATAAAATAATAATATTTTAAGTTAAAAGAAATAATTATAATATATGGGTGGATAATAGTATGATAGTTTATAGATGTTTATCTAGCGATGAAATAGTTTCGATGATTAATGATAAAGAATATGATAAAGCTTTAATAAAAGGTAATAATACATTTCATTATGATTCTTTAGAGTCCTATAAACATTTTTTTCTTTTTGGAGAACATGCATATTATTATATGGGTAGGGGTATAGATTATCCTTGTATGGGACAATTTATTATACCAGATAATGTGATTTTTAAAAATGGTTTTGGATATTATGGTAGTATTAAGACAGAAAGAAATGATAAATTATATGGTTGGTATATGCCACTACCTGAAGTAATTATTAAAATGTCTGATTTTAAAAAAAGCTATTTATATAAAATTGAATCTAATCTGTATAGTTGTTTTATAACCAATTCATTGGATGGTGATGATAATAAAAAATATAATGAACCTATTTTAAGAGAATTTAGAGTTGAAGCTAATGATTGTTCATATTTATATTCATATGCTGATGTGTATTATGAAATGATATATCAATTAGCCAAAAAATATGATATGGATTTTGATAAAGTAATATCTTTATTAGATAATGATAATCTTTATGAGGAAATTAGAAAATATTATGAAAGTAATATTAATTTCTTTTATAGACAAACAGAAGAATATCTAAAAATAAAAAAGAAAAATAAATCTATTTGGAGAAGCTTATTTCATTGAATTATATTTAGTTGAAAATTATTATGTTTTATATTTTTATTTAGGTTTATCTTTTTCAAAAGTATTTAATCATAGTGAGACCATTTTAGATTTTGGTTTTAAAGATGTTGGAGAATTAGTTACTCAAGAATGGTATGGAAGAATTTTAGAAGATAGTTCAGATGCTAGGAAAATATTTAAGAAAATATCGATACCTTTTACAACAAGCAGATTAATTTTTAGTTTAGATGTTGAAGTGCTTGCAGGAATTGATTTTAGAAAAATAGATTATAAAATATCAAAAGATTATAGTAAAATAACGGTAATTCTTCCTAAAGCAAAAATTTATAAGTATTATCAAGTCCCTAAGACTTTTAAAACATATTTAGATGAAGAAAGTATTTTTACAAATATTAGTTCAGGAAAAAGGCATGAATTAGAAGATGTTATAGTTGAAAAAGGTAAAAAGAAGGCTTTAGATTCTGGATTATTAGAAAAGGCTGATAAAAACGCTAAAATTTTAATAGAACAAATGATAAAATCTAAATATAAAAATATTGAAATAGTATGGAAAGAGAAGTAAGGTGAATAAGAAAGTGGAGAAGATAAAAGGACCATTAATAAAAGTGCTTGTGGTATTTGGGGTTGCTATAGCTATTATGTATTTAATATTATTATTAACAAGATAAGAAAAGTTCTGGGAATAGAGCTTTTTATTTTGAAGAAACAAAGTGATGATAGATTTGCATTAACAGAAATTTTAGTAGAATAAATATCTTTTTTTGTTAATTAAAGTATTGATATTTTAGATGATGAAAAAAAGAGACTGTCGAGAAACTAAATAATTATAGTTTTTGATAGTTCTTTTTTTATAGAAAAACATATAATTATATGTTATATTAACTTGCAGGAGGTTTTTGTATGGATAATGATACAAGTGAAAATTATGATGGAGTAGTAGGTAAAGCATTATTGGAACGTAGAACAGATATAAATGGAACATGTAGAAAATATGAATGTAGTGTTATGGATTGTCTATATTGTGATAATTGCTATTATAGAATAACATTAGATAATGGTGAAACAATTGCTTATTCAGTTAAATTAAAAGAAATTAATGATAAGAATAGAGAATTATTTACTGATGATTATGAAATATTATTTTATGATTTTGTTCCAAAAATTGATGATTTGTTTTGTTATTTATTTGATGAGGATTCACATTTTAGATTGGTTAAAAAAAATGATAATATAAGATTGGTAGATAATCATATATTAAAAGAGATTAATAAGAATAATATAAAACCATTGGCTGATGATTATGAATTAAAAGAATATAAGGATTTTGATACTGAAGTTTGTTTATGGAATAATAATGCTAAAATGCATGATACTGATATAATAATAGATATTTGTGTAGATGAATATTATGGTTATGATAATCTTAGAAGTCTTCATGAAACGTATAGATCAAGAGTATATTTAGAAGTACTTGATAAAAATAGTGAAAAACGTAATGTATCTTTAGCATTATGGGAATTAGCTAATTTTCATCCATTTATTTATGAAAAAGATGTTTCTTTACAAGAAATGGAACAATTTTATGAAACTAATAATGACTATGATAATTTTAATCATTTATTTATATATGAAAAACTTACTAGACAGCAAGCAATTGATATGTTTGAAATATTAAATAAAAAAAGAGATAAAATAGGTTTTAATTATTGTAATGAAGGTATTTTATTTAAAAACATCCTGAAAACATCTAAACTCTTTAATTCTAAAGATACTATATTAATAACATTATTTAATAAATACTTAGTAACATCTGATTATGCACCTACGATTGAAAATTTATATAAAGAATATTTATTTGGAAATGTTTTATTAAATATGCAAAAAAATAGTAAAAATAAAATTATTGATGCATCACAAAGATTTAAGCGATGATGTTATTTTATATTAATACAAGGGGATAATGATGAAGTTAAAACCTTAAATTTTTAGTTACTTAAAAAAAATATAATAATATTGATTTCATAAGATTAAGATTTTGATCTATTTGATAATACTTTTATTATTAAAAGATTATAAAATAATCCTCTTTGTTGATGAAAAAATACTTTTTTTATGGAGTAGACGTTTTGGGTGGTTATTTTAAAATAGAAAATTATTATTAGAGATAATAATATCTATTCTAAGATTTGTAAAATTATGATATATATGTTATTATATCCAAATGAAATATTATTGATATATATTTCTATAGTATTATATGGAGTCATTATAGGAGAAATGATTATGAAAATGATTACACAAGAAAATATTAGAAAAGGTGAGTTTTTAGCATATATATCTTTACTTTTTGCTAAAGTAATATTTAATAATAAAATACCATCATATTTACCATATTGTTCTTATTATACTTTGATTTTGGATTTTTTATTGAATAATTATACCGAAAGATTAACACAAGAACATAAAGAAATGAAAGTATTATATGGTGAAATAATAAAAAATACAACGGAATTTTATAATGATATTGGTATGATTGAACCGGTAAGTATTTTTGCTACATATATTTATATGTATAGATTGGGGCTATTTTCTCATAATAAAAAATTTAGAAGTAGTTCTGATATGAAAGATTTTGTGAATCTAAATGGGATTGATGTAATAAGAGGAAAAGGTGTATGTAGGTCAATATCTAGTATGCTAACAGATATTTATAAAGAAATGAATTTTGATAGTAGAAATCTAAGTGTACGTGTGGCAAAAAATCTTGTAGGAACTAAACTTAATCCAATTAGCTTATTTTCAGATACAATTGAAATAAAAGATGATGAAATGAAACCAGTTGTAAATGAAATGAATTTTGATAAGTTCATTTCAAATATTATTTGTGATAGTGAGTTACTTCTTAAGTTACTTCCTTTTCATCAAATAAATTTGGTTCAACATAATAATTATAATTATATACTAGATCCGACAAATGATTACTTTTTAGTTAATATTAATAATAAGTTAATGTTGAGTGATAATGGGTATATGACTATTGCTAATTTTTCTAGTGTTTTTCGAAAGATAATTGGTTATACAAATGAATATAATTATTTTACTGATAAAAAGAAACTATCTATGGATACGATTAGTCATGAAGAGTATAAGAGATTATATTTAAATGCAATTGATTTTTGTTTAAAAAATGAAATATTATTTGAAGAATTTTTCTCAAATAATGTTAATTTAATAAATGATATATATAAAATTAGTGAAGAACAACATAGTCTTATTAAAAGAAAACTTCCGTTTTTTCCACTAAATTAAGATAGTTGATAATAGTTTTTATCTTTGATAAGATACAATTATTATATAATTTAATTGTAATATATTGGTATATATAATGGATGGAAATAAAATCTTTTTTTGTTGTATAATGTATATTAATTTAATGATTTATTAACAAAGTTGTTTATGTTTAGGAGGCATAGTATGGCCGTAAAGGTTATTTATTTTGTTCATGGAACTACAACTGATGATTGTATGAGAAGAAGCAATTGAAAAAGATTGGAGCAAGACAGAATCTTGTCAATTTGGATGGGAATATATAATTAAATAATGATATATAAATATAGATAAAATAGTATTAAAATCTTGTTTTTTATGTTGTAGTTTTTAATAGATTTAAAGAAGTTGCTCCAAATAAATATTAACTAACTGGTTGGCTTGTATTTATACTGTACCTCTACAAAACTTTATAAAATAAGTAATAATTGAAAAATAGTTCTTACATGCTTTGATTAAGACATAACAAAACATGTAAAAAATAATAAATAATTGGTGATTTTAGGTAAAAACTGCTTAGAAATTGACAAAGGGAGAACAGCTAGTCAAGACTAAAATAAATGAGGTGTATATTAAATGGGAAAAATTGTAATTTTTGACTGGGGTGGTGTAATTATGCATAAACATCCAGTTGATAATAATGATAGGCAAGCAATAATTAGAACAATTAGAAGTTTTAATTCCAATCTAACAGGTGAAGAAGCATGGGATGTATATGCCAAAACATTAATTGATGAAAATGGTGTATATATTAGTAGACAAGACGATGAGTTGAGTAAGATAAAATGGGTTGATAGAATTAATACAGCAGGTAATTTTAATGCTTCAGTTGATGATTTTTCTGCAAGATTTATTGCAGAACAGTTAAAAGTTGGTTATTATAAAGAACTTGTTGATTTTATTCATTCTTTAAAGGATGTATGTCAAATTGGTCTTTTTTCTGATCTAATATTTTGCTGTACACCAGTATTAGATGAACAAGTTGATTTATCTCAGTTTGATTATGTTTGGTTATCATATTTAACCCATTTAAGAAAAAACACTGAAGATGCATTTATTTTAGTTGAAAAAGATGTACAAGTATCTCCAGAGGATATTTTGTTTATTGATGATACAACAGTTAATATAGAAAATGCCAAAAAAAGAGGATGGAATACTTGCCAAGCCTTTGGATATGAATTAGACAAAATAAAGGATTCTGTTGAAAAATTTATAGGATATAAATTGGAATCTGAAAGTAGTAGGAGTAAAAAATAATAAAATAGACAAAAATTAATAAAAATAGACTATTTTTAATGTAAAGATTGATAGAAATTAATAACAAGAAATAATTTTAATATAGAGGTGATAGGATGTATGGAGCTATAGTTGGAGATTTAGCTGGAAGTATTTATGAATTTGATCAATTAAGAAAAGTTTATAGTGTTCAAATGGATAGTTTAATTGAAGATAATTCTTTCTATAGTGATGATACAATTTTAACTATTGCTATACTGGATGCGATACTTAATAATAAAGATTATGATTATTATTTACGAAAATATATACAAGAATATAGCGAATATAAACCAGATTTTAATCCGTATTTTAAATCATCATTTTCGCCTAACTTGATAAAATGGAGTAAATCAAATGCAGTTGGTACTAGTCATGGTAATGGAGCTATGATGAGAATATCTCCTGTAGGATATATGTTTGATAGTGAAACTGAAGTAATTGAAAATGCAAGACATGCAACTGTACCTTCACATAACTCAAAAGAAGCAATTGATTCTGCTACTAAGGTAGCATTAATAATATACTATTTTAGAAAAGGCTATAAAAAAGATGAAATATTTAAAATGTTGAATATTGATATTAAATATATTCCATTTACTAAGTTTAATACGACATGTGAAGAAACTATAGGGAATTGTTTATATACATTATATGATTCAAATAGTTTTGAAGATGCTATTCGAAAAACATTACTTATGGGAGGAGATACAGATACAAACTGTGCTATAGTTGGAAGTATGGCTGCAGCAATGTATGGAATTAGTAATGAAACCATAGAAAAAGTAAATGAAAAAATTCCCGAAAAATTTGTTAAAATATTAAGTAAAACAAGGTGTTGAGTTTCATAAATGAAAATAAAACTAATATCAATTGGTTGATTACAATTTAGTCAAGATGATTACGGAAGTTAAGAACATATAAAATAGTTAAGTAATAATATGAAAGTTGGCAATTTATGAGTAATAATAATGATATAAAGCTAATTAAGGTGTAAATGTGAGTAACAGACCTAAAAAAAAGGTAAGAAATCATATCTTAGATGAACCAATGTCAAAAGGAAAACTTACTGATATTGAAACACTTAATGTTATGAAACAAGCTGTTATTAGAGTTAGAAAAATATCTAAAAGAGAAATTGTTGAAAATGAAAGAAAAGCAAGACAATTTTAATAGAAAAAATTATTAAATAATAACGTTGTAATGTTGTATGATGTAATATAGAGTAAGGAGAATTTGTATGGCAATAATTGGAAAAATAAGAGAGTTTTTAGGTAGAGAAAATGGTTTTATACATATACCAGGAGCAAAGGTAATTCATACTAATCCAAAAATTTTAGCTGAATCTATTAGGAAAAGTGAGAAAGCTAGGCAGGCACAATGTGGTTCAGAGGTGTATGCCAAAGATATTATAGTTGGTTTAGATTGTGGAAAAGTGGATATATCTATGTGTGAAGATGATAAAAGTGAATCTCAGATTCAACAACAAAAATATGAACAAGTAAAAAAAATAGCTGATTCTTTAAATTTGAAATTTAATCTTCATGATTTAAAAAAAATAAATAAAGAACATGTTAATGCATTTACAATATCTAATAATTTAGTTTATTTTTATCCATTAAATGATGGTATGGCTACATGTGGTTTTGAATTTTATAGAAATGGTGAATTAGTAATTAATAATGATAAAGAATATAGTCAAATATCTAATTTAGATGAAATATTATTACAAATGGTTAGAATATTTAATCAATCACTTGATAATAGAATTGTATTAGATCCATATTATTTTATGTTAGAATTAACAGATGAACCTTGCAAGGATTATCAAGGTAATGTAAATTTAGTAATAACTGAAAAAACAATTAGAAATCAAAAATTAAATGAAGAAAATTTTGATGAAGCGACTAAATATTTTATTAATCATTTTTTAGATCATTTTATTGGATGGAATTTTGGATTATCTGTTAATAGAAATGAAGATTTAAAAAGAGAATTAGAAGTATTAAATGAAAAAGTTATAGATATGGGTATTAGGGAATGGGCTGGACCGGGTTTTGAAGTGTCTGGTGTTAAAGATGAAGTGCATGATGGATTGCAACATTATAAATTACCTACCAAAAAAGAAAAAGTTAAGAAAAAAATTCAAATTAAAATTAAACAGTATTGTATTTTTTGATGTTTTAAATTGATTAGTAGGTGATAGTCTACATTTCTTATATAACAATAATTGTTATAAGATTATGAAACTATTTTAAAATAATTGATTACTTAATATTTAAGAACATATAATTGTTTTAAATTTAGACAGATTAGTACAAAATCTGCCTTTTTTATGCTATAATTTTAATGATTTTAAAAAGGAGTTGATCCAAATAAACGAAGAAAAAGGGTCTAATAAAAGCGTGATCAACTGGTTGGCTTGTAATATGCCGACAAATTTAATATTAATAAAAAGAGGTTACAATTATGAATTTAAAATATATCATTTTTGATTTTGGTAAAGTATTAGGCTATCCAAAATCGGGTAAATGGTTTTTAACACCTAAGTTTATGACAATACTTAATGATTCAAAAATAGACTTTGATAAAGTTAAAGAAGTAATATTAAAGAATAAATATTTAGTTAAAGATGATCTTCCTATTAAAACGTTAGAAGAAGAATATCAAATGTTTATCAATTTTTATTCTAATATATTAAATGAATTAGGATTAGATAAATATCTTGCAAAAGAAATAGCTTTCGATAAAGTTTATAACAATAATGAATATCTACTTTATGATGATGTAAAAGATATATTAAATGTATTAAATAAAAAATATAAACTAATAATGCTTACGAATAATTTTCCAAGTATTATTGATTATTTAAAATATGAAGATGTATATGATTTATTTGACAAAGTGTATGTTTCTTCTGTTTGTGAAACATCTAAAAATGAAGAAAAGTTTTTTGACATGGTAATTAGAGATTACAACATTAAAGAAAATGAAGCTCTCTTTATTGATGATTTTGAAGATAATCTTGATATTGGGATTAGAAAAAAATTAAAAGTAATTATGTTAGATAGAGAAAATAAAAAAAATTCCAAATATAAAAAGATTTCTAATTTAGTAGAATTAGAAAAATTATTATAATTTGTATTGCCATATGACCAATTAACTATTATGACTAACTTGGTATTAGATTAGTTTAACTATGAAAAAAGGCTTATAACTAGACGAAACTATATAAAATTTCGTCTTTTGCTATAATTAAATAGAAATGGAGCGATTCCTATGGATAATAAAACTAACATAAACTGGTTGAGAACAATTTAGTTAAGACCAGTAAAAAAGAGGTGTAAAAAATGATAAACCGTATAATAATGGAATTGTATGATGATTATTCAAATAATAATATTGAATCATTAATTGAATTTTCAAAAAAAACATTACCATCTGATGGAACAGATAAACTGTTTGTAGGATGCATGTTAATAATGTTTTCTAGAGCTAATGGATTTAAAGCAAGATATGATTGTAATAGAGAACAATTATTATCAATAGTCTATGCTGTAAAAGAAAAAATAGGTAAGTCTAATTTATTAGAATTCTATATTGATATAATAAATACTAAAAAAGGAATAAAGCAATATTTTAATAACGTATTTAATGATGCTAGTTTAGAAAAACATGCTGATTTAATAATTACGTATTTGGAACAATTTAAGCCAAGATTTATTGAAGATATAAAAAAATATGAAGATAAAATTGATAAATATATTAAAAATAAAGAAGGCGAACAAGTATGAATAATGAAAATAAAACTAATATAAACTGGTTGATTACGATTTATCCAGGAATAGAAAAAAAACTATGTGAAATAAGGAGTTGCGAGAGTTAGCATCTTGCATGTTTTATGTAATAAAAGGTAATTACACCTTTTAACTCCTAGAGAAAATGAGGTGAATTCGTATGTGTAAAATAGCAATTGATATTGATAATACAATTTGTGATACAAGTGATTTTTTTGGACCTATAGCTGAAAACTATGATAGAAATGTATTACATAAAAACAATATTATTAATTATGATAAGATAGTTCCTAGAAGTAATAATTGGTCAAAAGAAGAACTAGCATACTTTATAGAAAATTATTTTAATAAAGAATCTATAAATATTCCAATTAAGGAAGATGCTGTTACTTATATAAATAAATTTAAAGAATTAGGATATGAAATAATATTTATTACTAATAGGGGAATTAAAGATGATGATCATACTGACTTAATAGTTCCAGAATATTTAGAAAAGAATAATATACCTTATGATAGTATAATTATTAAATCGAATGATAAATACATGTATCTTGATGATGTTGACTATTTTATAGATGATGCAATTCGTAATTGTGAAGATGCTTTAGAAAAAACAAATACTAAAGTAATAATGATGGAAACAAGCAAAACAAAAGATTATGAAAATAATAAAATATTTAAAACAAGTAGTTGGAAAGAAATATTTAATTATATAACTAGATAAAAGAAGTTGATCCAAATGAATGAAAATAAAACTAATAACAACTGGTTGGTATTGACAGTCTAAGATTTAATAAAAGAGGTGATATAAATGTCATATAAATTAAGTGATAAGAAATTAGAATTATATAATGATAGACAAAAGATGATAGATATTAATTGTTTTCCAAGAGATTTAACTATTATATCTAATACTTGTATTGGTGGAAGAATATATCATGATTATCATCAAAAGTTTTTATCACCAACAATTGATTTTTATATGGAACCAGATAGTTTTGTTAAATTTTGTTGTAATTTAGAATACTATTTAAATTGCGAAATTAAACCATTACCTAATTATAAAATAGATTATTTAAGTAATTTCTTATTTTGTGATATTGGAGGTTTAATTGCAGCATTTGGCCATACTAATGATTCTTATGACAAAATAATTAGTAAGTGGAATGAAAGAAAGAAAAGAGTTAATTATGATAATATAGTTGTTATAGCAACAGATAGGAATGTACTTAAAGAACCATTTACTAAATGTAATGAAAAAACGGTAAAAGAGTTTGGTAAAATACCATATAAAAAAGTATTATTTAGTGTAGTAGATTATAAATATAATTATGTTTCATATTTACCAAGTTTTAAAGATGAAGCGGGTTGCCCTGAAGCAACCAGACCATCAATAACTAAAAAAGGAAAATATATAATAGAAGAAGATGGATTTGATTTAGACAAATTCATATGTAATAAATAAAGACATCTGGTAATATGTCAAGATAGAAAATAATAATATTTCAATATTTTTGATATACTATTATTTAAATTTGTCCATGCTAAAAACCATTTGTTACATATAACGAACTCAGTTTATTAAAGATTGAGCATTCGAGTCTATAGGACTGTAATATTGATTTTTTCGCAGTAATCCAAAAATCAATCTAACTATTTACGAGCAGATAAAACGAGTGCGCGTTTATGCTGATATTTGGGAACTTCCTTATATTTTAAATTATAAAAATTCTTAATAAAAGGAAAATTTATTCTGACACATGATGATGTGAACGAGTTAAATAGATAATCCCAAAATGCAAAAAATATGTTAATATAATATTAATATAAAAATTGAGGTGGAATATGAAAATAACTGTAATTGGAACTGGAAACATAGGGAGTAAATATAATAGTGCATCTTACATGATAGATGATGATATCTTAATTGATATGCCAAATGGTATGTGCAAATATCTTCGAAAAATGGATGTTGATGTAGAAAAAGTAAACCATGTACTATTAACCCATTTTCATGGTGACCACTACTTTGATGTACCATTTTATTTATTATTAAAAGTACAAGCAGATGATAAAGAAGCTAACATTTACTGTGATAAAAAAGGCTCAAAAAAAATAAAAAAGCTAACAGAACTTGCCTTTCCATTTGATATAGAAGAAATTAATGATAAAGTTAATCCTATGTATCATTCAGATAAGATATTTAAGATATATGACTATATAGTTCATAAATATCATGTTGATCATGGTCCTATGAAACAGTCATATGGATATGTTTTTGAAAAAGAAGGAAAAAAAGTAGGGTTTACAGGAGATACAACAATATGCAAAGAAGTAGAATATATGGCAAGTATTTGTGAATATCTTATCTGTGAATGTACCAATATTGAGGGGACAAATGAACATATGGGAATTAATTATTTGACTAAGTTAGTAGAAAAATATCCGGGTTGCAAGTATTTAATAACTCACATGAATGATAAAACCAGAGAAACTCTAATGAAACAAAAAATCAATAATGTAACTATACTAAAAGATGGAGATATACTTGAAATATAACTATTTATCAGTAAAAAAGAACTGTTCAAATTATTGAACAGCTCTTTTTTTTATTAAATTAGTTTTCTTTCTTTAGCAAATTTTTGAGCCCTTTCTAAATCAATAAACTCATTCGATTTTATAGAAAGAGCAGACAAAATGTTATCTCCATAGATAGAATAAAGTTCTATTGCTTTATTAATATCAAGCATTGCTAAATTTGCATAAAATGCTCCAATATCATTGGAACTAGTTTTTAATAATAAACTTTGAATCAGACTTCTATTTTTATCATCAATCAAAATTTCAAAAGGACTAATATTATAATCTTTTAATAATTTTCTCCATCTTTCTTTAATATTAAATTGTTCACAAATTTTATCATCTATTATACCTTCATTATTCTTAATAATATAACTCATTTCATCTAAATCTAATGTTTTTGTATAACTATCTAGTAAATATGAATTGGCTGAATTAATAATATTTCCTGTACCATACCAATCTTGCAAAGGACTAGGAGTTTTAAAAGTAGTAGTACAAGTACCATTATATAGTGAAGAATTATGGGTAACACCTGGGACACTAATCCAAATATCTCCAGATTTATAGAGATTTAGTTTTGCATTCTTATTTGGCAATAGAGTAGAAGCAATAACACTTCCTTGATCAACTCTAAATATTTCTGAAACATAATAATGCTCATGAGAATTTTGATGAGGAGAGCCACCACATTGTTTAGATAAAGAATTAGTGACTACATATGAAGATTTGTTTTTATTATCAACTACTCGAAAACGTATTTCTTTGTTAGGCATAACATTATAAGAAATACTATAATTATTTTTGAAAAAATTCTCTAAATTCATGATATCAACATCAACATGAATTTTTTTTAAAGAAGATTGTATAAATACATCATTTTTAACATCCGAATAAAAAGTATTAATTAAACTAAAGTAATCAATACTATGATCGATATCATCTATTGAATTCATATAACCAAAAGCCTCCCAATTACATATTGATTATTATATCAAAAAAATAAACTTGTGTCGATCAAAATAAAAGAAAGCATCACAATATAATACCAAACTATATTTATTAAATTATATATAAACGATTATAATATTGTAACTTAACTAATCAACATGATATACTTAGTATATAAATTGTTATTAGGAGGTAATAATGAACAATATTCAATTAACAAAAGCTATTATACCATTAGCAGGACTAGGAACTAGAATGTATCCTTTTACTAATAGTATACCAAAATCTTTTATTCCAATAGTAAAAGATAATCAATTTAAACCTATATTTCAAATTCTAGTAGAAGAATTACTAGAGGCAGGAATAAAAAAGATTGCCCTAGTTATCAATAAATCACAAGAGAAATTTTATTCTGATTTTTTTAAAAAACTAAATAATGATATTGAAAAACATATAAAATATTATTATCAAGAAAAACAATTAGGACTAGGGGACGCTATATTATGTGCAAAAGATTTTATTAGAGATGAACCATTTATGTTGGTTTTAGGAGATCAAATCTATAAATCATTTGATTCAAGAAGTTGTACAAAACAATTAATAGATACATACAATAGTATAAATAATAATATTATTTCTGTAATGAAAGAAGAATTAAATAATATAGAAAAATATGGAGTGTTTATTGGTGAAAAACCACAAAATAGAGTATATAAAATAACCAAAATATTAGAAAAACCATCAATAGAAGAAGCAAAAAAATATAATAATAAAAAAGGTGATTATTATATTGCTTTTGGAGAGTATATATTAGATAAAAAAATAATAAAAAAACTGGAAGAATATAAGAATAACAATCCTGATAAAGAAATACCCTTCACTGAATTCTTAGATGAAGTATATGATGAATTATACTGTTATATAGAAAATGGAATTATGTATGATGTTGGAAACATTAATTCATATTTAAATACTATAAAAGAATTATATCAATAAAAAGTATTAACAAATTAAAGTGATGTTAACAAAGCATTAATAATAATTTAATTTGTTTTTTTTATTTACAAATAGATATAAGTTATAAAAATAAAGAACAGTGCTATTTTGGATGGAACAGTATAAATGGTATGGTTATAATGATATTGATGCAATAGAACATGAACGAAGTGATTTCTATGAATGAAAATAAAACGAATATAAATTGGTTGGTATTGATTTAGTTAACACTTATGAGAAACTCCTATAAAATAAAGAAAATAGGTATATACTTGTTACATAATTTAATAAAAATATGTAAAATAATGATAAAAATAACAAAAAAAGTATCAAAAATAGCATAGTATTTGATACTTGGTATTGATAGTTAAACTTTTATAAAAAGAGGATGATAAAATGCAATTATCAGATATTGATATTGAAATACACAATTGTTATTTATGTAGTGATATGATAGAAAAATTTCCTAACAGTAAAACCGTATCAGTAGGAAAAAGAAATGATATAGTTATATTAGGTGAAGCTCCCGCTAATAATGGTTGGAGAAAAAGTGGAATTGCATGGTATGATGTAAATCATAAATTACTACCTTCTGGTAGTGTACTTCAAAAATTACTTGATGAAATTAATTTAAAAATAGAGGATACATATTTTTTAGAGGCAATTAAATGCTATCCAAAAGATAGAAAATATTTAAATAAATGTAGTGAAAATTGTAAAAAATATTTATTTAAACAACTTGAAATAATTAAACCAAAAGTAATATTATCATTAGGTGATGCGGCAACTAAATCTATATTAGATATAAAATATAAAAAGTTTAGTGATGTAGTAGGTAAAACTTTTGATGTAAATGGATATAAAGTTATTCCTATATATCATCCTAGTCCTATATCACCAGTAAGTTATAAAGGTAATATAGAAATATTTAAAAATATAAAATTATAAAGGAGATGACTCTCATGAATGAAAATAAAACTAATATAAATTGGTTGATTACAATTAATTTAAATTCCTTTGAAAAGTATTGTAAAATAAGGAAAAACTCAAAATAATATCTTACATGTTTTATACAAATATATGATAAAATAGATAATAATTAGTAAAAATGACTATAATAGATACAAAATAGGGTGAGAATTAGTGAGGTGATTATTTATAAAAATTACATTTAGAAATTGTGAATATAATGATTGTGATTTTATTTTAAGTTTAAAAGAACTAGGTATGAAGTGGTATATTGAAAAAATATATGGATGGGATATAGATATTCAAAGAGAAAAGACAAAACACGAAATAGAAAATCATAAAAAAGATATGAGAATTATTGAAGTTGATGATAATGATATAGGTGTTACAACATTTTATGAAGAAAATAATGAATATGTTGTTGGATTAATAATTGTACATCCAGATTATAGAGGTAAAGGTGTAGCAACTAATATTATTAAAAAGTATATAGATATAGCAAAAAAGAATAATAAAAATATCAAAATTAAAACATATAAATTAAATCCTGCTAAAAAGTTATATGAAAGATTAGGATTTAAAATATATAAAGAAGATGATACACATGTATATTTAAAGATTGAATTTAAGTAAATAAAAGGAGTTAATTCAAATGAATGAAAATAAAACTAATATAAATTGGTTGATTACGATTTATTTAACCTCTTTAAGAAATCCTTTATTTACAAGGCTTTGCGAAAATTAACATCTTGCATGTTT
>CAMOWA010000018.1 GCA_946628005.1 uncultured Caryophanales bacterium | reverse complement strand
TTTTAATTTGACCATCATCTTTAATCATAATATTTTGAGGTTTCAAATCTCTATGTATAATATACGAATCATGAGCATGAGCCATACCATCTGTTAATTGACTCATAATATCAATAGCTTCACTCAATGTAAGAGTCCCACGTTTTTTTAATAACTGTTTTAGTGTCTTACCATCAACAAACTCCATTACAATATAATAAGTTCCATCATCTTCTCCAACATCATACATTTCAACAATATTAGGATGAGCAAGAGAAGAAGCAGATAAAGCTTCACGTTGAAATCTTCTTACAAATTTCTCATCATTAGATAAATCTCCACGAAGAACTTTAATTGCAACATTTCTATCTAGAATAGTATCATATCCCAAATAGACATTTGCCATTCCACCTTCCCCAATAGAACGTATCACTTCATATCGATCATTGATTTTTTGACCCTTAGTAATCACTTATCTTCACCTTCTTCATTGAAAACTAAATAAGCAACCGAAATATTATCTGCTCCACCCCTATTATTTGCCTTTTGAATAAGTCTCAAAACCTTATCTTCAACAGTTCCCTCTCCTAAAAGAACCTTTTCAATACTCTCTCTCTCTAACATTCCCGTAAGTCCATCACTAGATAAAAGTATTTCAGAAATATCCATATCGCAATCAAATATGTCTACATCGACTTCCAAAGATGCTCCCAATGCTTTCATTAAAACATTTTTTTTAGGATGAACCGACGCTTCTTCTTTTGTTAATTCACCAGCGCTAACAAGTAAATTAACTAATGTATGATCATAAGTAACTTTATGTAGTTTTTGATCCTTCATAACAAACCCAGAAGAATCTCCAACATTACCAAATAACAAATAATCTTTTGTTAAAATTGCCATAACAAGCGTCGTACCCATTCCTTTACTTTCAGGATGCGTCTTTTCATATTGAAATATTAATGTATTAATTTCATCAACAGAATCTCTTATCCAATTTACAGCATCAACCTTACTCATTTTATGAAAAGTATTTTTAAAATGTTTATCTAAAAAATCTATAGCAATCGCCGAAGCAACTTCTCCAGCAGAATGTCCACCCATTCCATCAGCAATTGCCATCAAATATTCATCATCATCATTTTTAACAATAATAACACTATCCTCATTATGACTACGAACCATCCCAGCATCAGTTAAATAAAACGATTTCATAATTCCTCCTTCTTACTTCTAAGTTGTCCACAAGCAGCACTAATCTTGCTACCAAATTCCTTTCGAATCGTTACATTCACATTATTCTTCTTAAGTATATCATAAAATTTCATAATTTGAATAGGTTTTGTCCTTTTATATCCAAAATTATTCGTTTCATTATATGGAATTAAATTAATATAACAATTTTTATCTTTAACCAATTTAGATAACTCTAATGCATCTTCATCTCTATCATTAATACCCTCTAATAAAATATACTCAAAAGTAACTCTACGATTTGTCTTCTTGATATAAATATCAATAGCATTCATTACCTTTTCAATAGGATATACTTTATTAATAGGCATCAATCTATTTCGAATATTATTATTAGGAGCATGTAAGCTAATTGCTAAATTAATTTGTAAAGGAAAATCACTAAATTCTAATATTTTAGGAACTATTCCACAAGTAGAAACTGTTATATGTCTAGCACCTATTTGTAATCCTTTAGGATCATTAATAATTCTAAAAAAAGATAATAAATTATCATAGTTATCAAAAGGTTCTCCAATACCCATAACAACAACATGACTGATTCTTGTCTTTAAATAATCTTCAATCATTAAGATTTGTAAAACCATTTCATGAACTTCTAGATTTCTAACCTTTTTTCTTCTTCCAGATTCACAAAACTGACATCCCATATTGCAACCAACCTCTGATGAAATACATAAACTTAAGCCATAATCATGTTTCATTAATACTGCTTCAATATGTTCCTTATCAAAAAGTTCAAATAAAAACTTTGAAACATCTTTATCATTTTGTACATCAACAATCTTTAAAGAATCAATAGAATACGTAAGAGAAATTTTATCTAATATTTCTTTTTTTATATTAGAAATCATAGAATAAGAATTAATTCTTTTTTCATATAACCAAGAAAATAGTTGATCTCCATGAAATTTTTTAGAACCAATCTCTATAAAATAATTTTCCATCTCTTCTTTTGTTAAATCATAAATGCTTTTCATAATACCACTACCTAACTTATACAGGTCTTTCTATATAATCTATTTTTCCAATATCATCGAACGAATAATTAATTTCTAAAGAATCAGTACATAAAGAATTAACCTTACAATAACTATCCAATATATAATGAATACCATCAATTATTCCCTTTTCATTCACTTGAACAGCAATTGAATTACCTTGTTCATCATAATCACTATCAACACCATGAATCTTTTGATTAATAGTATTACTAGATAATAAATAATAATAAGTAACTTTACCACTCTCATATTCTGTTTTAGAAGAATAAGTTGCTAAAGATAAAATATTAGAAATAGATGATGCCTTAAAAAAATCTTCAAATAATACAATATTTTCACATTTATTCCAACCAATATCATTTCTACAATAAAAACTATCATTTTCTACATAATAAGTCTTGTTTAGATATTGAAATACATCCCTACTTTTATTTCTTTTACCTTCATACAAAGAACTAACACCATCTAAAACAACACGATATTTATAAGAGTAATTTTCACTAATTAATTGATTTTGATCATAATAAATAGATGACCCTTCCTCATAATCAGAAGATGAGTAAATACTTTTATCTCCTATACGTGAAAAAATCATAAGAAACAAAAAGAAAAAAAAGTAAAATGCAAAAAAGTAAATTGCTTTTCCTCTAGGACTATGATAAATATCCTTTGCTAAATTTAAATATTTTTTCATTATTGTAACACCTGTCCAATTAACTTATCTTTCCCAATACCATTTAAATAACTACTAACTGACATAGCTTTTTTACCAAATGGTTTAATATCAGTAAAAACAACACTTCCATCAATAGTAGAAATAACTATACCATCTTTAATTACTTCAACTATTTCTCCAGGTAAATGATTATCATATTTCTTTTTATAATCATAACACTTAATTACTTTCATTTCTTGATCAAATAGCAAAACATTAGCTAAAGGAGTTGGGCATAAGCCTCTAACTTGATTAAAAATTTCTCTTGATGTTTTATTAGAAAAATCAATATGTTCTTCTTCTCTTTTAATATTATATGCATAAGTAACCTCTGATAAATCTTGTGGAATTCTTGATGAAGTTTTATCAATTATACTTGGTATTGTTTTTAATATTAAATCTTTTCCCATAACACTTAAACGTTTTTGTAAAGAATCTAAATTATCATCATCCGTAATAGGAGTCTCTGCTTGAGAAATAATATCACCATTATCCATTTTTTCATCCATATACATAATAGTAATACCAGTCTTAGAATAACCATCAATAATTGCTTTATGAATAGGAGCCCCTCCTCTTAATTTCGGAAGAAGTGATGCATGAATATTTATACAACCATATTTAGGACAATTAAGTATTTCTTTTGGAATAATTTGTCCATAAGCACAAGTAACAATTAAATCTGGTTTTAAATCAATTATTTTTTGAAAATCATCTCTAATTTTCATTGGTTGAAACACCTCTATATTATTTTTTATAGCAACTTCTTTAACAGGGGTCATCTTTAACTCTTTATGTCTACCAACCATCTTATCTGGCTGAGATACAACTAAAGACACACCATACTCTTTAATTAATCCTTCCAACGGTAAAACCGCAAATTCAGGAGTACCCATAAATATAATATTCATAAAAACTACCTCCAAACAAATTTAATTATAGTTATAACAACCCCAACCAATATAGTCAACGAGCCAAGAATAAGTAGTACAGAAACTTGACCATATTCATCTAAAAACATTTGATTATTCTTTTTAATTTCCTCATTCTTTAAGACTTCTGAATCTTTCATAATAGAACCCTGTCTCTGTGGTATAGGAAACCGATATAAGTCATATTTTTCTCTCTCCATTACATCCATACAAATAATTTTAGAAGATTTTGATGTTAATAATCTATCAACCATATCATAATAATTATTATCATCGCTATTTAAATATTCATCAAAAGAAAGTATAGTATCATTAAATTTCTTTCTTGGAACAATCATAATAGAAATATCATTTACTCCATCATCTAATAATCGTTTTTCATCTTCAATTAACGATATAATAAACTCTTTATCATCTTTTGTAAAAAACTCACTAGCTAAATAAGTCTTTAATTTTCTTAAACATTCTTTATATTGATAAACATCTTTTTTAGAAAATTTTAATAAAAAATCAGTATAAAACATTGGAGAAAAATAAGAATAATAACATCCCATAATAAAATCATCAGTAAAATAAACTTCTTTTTTAGAAAAATCTTTCTCTATTTTAATATTAGAATTAACTTTAGAAAAAATAGAATTCATCTTTTCAAATCTATCATAAAAATTATAATATACTTCTGGCTGAAAATTATTCTTATTTAAATCATTAAAATAAGTAGACGAAAATCCATGAAAATAATATCCATTTTCAATATACTTATCATAAATATTTTTAAGAAGCATAGTACAATTATCAGGATCTAGAACATCTTTAATATGATAATTATCAGCAACCATTCTACCAATTAAATGATGAATACCAACTTCTAAATCATTATAATTATCAATTTTACGATATAATCGCTCTAATTGTTCTAAAAAATCATCAAATAAATATATATTATCGACAATAACTTTATATTGAAAAAGAGCACTATAAAATATAAAAAGTGCTAAAACATTCTCACTTATAGATTTAATATTAGCTATATGATTCATCTTTTTATGGAAATATCTTTCATTAAATAGAATATTATCTATAAAACTAGAAACATCCCCTCTTCTTAAATATTCATCTAACATTATTATCCCCCTTTTAGTGAGTATTTAAATATAATGATATATAATAAATAGATCCAATAACAATAATAATTAATAAAATCAATAATAAAATACGTACAAAAATATTCTTTCTATCCCAGTATCCATCTAAATTAGTAGAAGAATCTTTCATTAATTGCTCATAACCTTCTCTATTTTTTTTATTAAACTCCAACTCTTGCTTATCTTCATTCATATTAATCACTCACTCTCTCTATTATAAAGATAACATATTTTAAAAAGAAATTAAAGACTTATAATAATTGTAATGGGTTAAAATCAACATCAACATTTACCTTTGATTGATTCTTATAATGATCAATAATTTTTTCAATAATAAAATAAATTTCATTCTCATTTTTATATTTTAAAAGTATTTGATAACGATAAATATTATTAACCCGAAATATACTAGCAACACTCGGTCCAAGAATAATAACATGCTCTAAATTTCTCTCTAAACTTCTTTTTATTTTTAATGATTCTTGATATACAATACTAGAATCTTTTCCATTTATTCGAATAATAGATAGATAAAAATACGGTGGATATTTTAACTGCTTTCTAATATTCATTTCTTTTTTATAAAAAGATAAATAATCATATTTACTAGAATAATAAATAGCATAGTGATCTGGATTAAAAGTCTGAATAATTACCTTACCCTCTTTATTACTTCTACCACTCCTACCAGCAACTTGACTAAGAAGAGAAAAAGTATTTTCACTACTACGAAAATCAGGAATATTTAACGTTGTATCCGCATTGATTACTCCAACCAAAGTAACATTTGAAAAATCTAATCCTTTAGCAACCATTTGTGTACCTAACAAAATATCATACTCTTGATTCTTAAATTCTTCAATCATCTTCTCATGCATTCCCTTACGACTAGTAGTATCATAATCCATTCTTAATATTTTACTATTAGGAAAAATATCTTGCAGTTCCTCTTCAATTTTTTGAGTACCAACACCTAGTTTATTTAAACTAACCTCAGAACATTTAGGACATTTATCATAAACCTTTTCTCCATATCCACAATAGTGGCAACGTAAAGTATTACTTGATTTATGATAAGTAAGAGAAATATCACAATTTGGGCACTTAAAAGTATATCCACAATTTTTACATGTTATAAAAGAAGAATAACCCCTTCTATTTAATAATAAAATAACCTGTTCCTTTTTTGATAAACATTTATCTATTGCACTTTTTAATTCAAATGAAAAATATCCCTTAATCTTTTTAGAGGCAACATTCATATCAATAATATCAACATGAGGAAGACTTTTTCCGTTCACCCGATGTGGAAGCTCTATTAATTTGTAAACCCCTTTTAATGCCCGTGCCATTGACTCTAAAGATGGAGTTGCACTTCCAAAAATAATTGAGCAATGATGAGTTTTCGCTCTAATAAAAGCAATATCTCTTGCATGATACCTAGGATTAGAATCACTTTGCTTATAAGACTCACTATGCTCCTCATCCATTATAATAACACCAATGTTTTTAAGAGGAGCAAAAATTGCACTTCTAGCTCCGATAACAATAGAAGCTTCTCCTCTAACAATTCTTCTCCACTCATCATATTTTTCACCATCACTTAATCCTGAATGTATAGCAGCAATCCTATCACCAAAACGTTCACTAAATCTTTGAATCATTTGAGGAGTAAGACTAATCTCAGGAACTAAAACAATACAGGTTTTTCCTTGTCTCAAGTAAAAATCAATAATTTCCATATAGACTTCTGTTTTTCCAGAACCAGTAACACCATATAACAAATAATTATTATAATCATTTAAAACAACTTCATCTACTGCCTTTTGTTGTTCAGATGTTAATTCTTTTTTTTTGAAATTATAATTTGAATAATTTAGTCGATAATGCTCTTTTTTTTCTTCAATAATTATTCCATTCTTCAACAAAGTATTTAAACTACTTGAAGATATATCTAAAAGAGTTTTCCTTAAAACTTTTCCCTTTTCTTTTAACATATCCACAATCTTTTGTTGAGAAGAAGAACTAACTTCAATATCTTTATTTGGATTTAGGCAATAAAAAGTATCATACTTAATAGATAATTTCCTCCCATGCTTAGCTTTTAATGCTTTAGGAAGCATTACTTGATAGCAACTAATTAAAGGAGATAAAGTCAACTTTTTCATTTCTTTTCCTAAAAGAAGTAACTCATCATTTAAAATGATTTCTGAATCAATTATTTCTTTAATACTTTTAAGAGAATCTTTATTTGGATAATTATCATAAATAGTAATAACAAAACCATCAAGCTCCATTTTACCAAAAGGTACAACAACTCTAAGTCCAACTTTTATAGTATCCATTAAATCATCAGGTACCAAATAATCAAATACTTTATCGACTCTCTTATTTTGAATCTCAACTAATACACCAACAACCAATTACTCACCTCCTAAAAAACTATATAAAACTTATCATAGCTTAAAACTTCTGTCAAATAAAGAAAAAAGAAAACTATTTTTTAGCTTTCTTCATCAAATGATAATATTTCAATAGTATCTAAACCATTGGAAACAGGAGCATATCTTTCTTGAAGTTTACCAAAAATATTACCAATTAAAAATAATAATACAGCAAGAAAAAATAACACTAAATATATCACACAATCACCTCATTAAAATAATTTTAAAATATCATTAATTGTTATTATTAACATCAAAATCATTAGTAAAATTAAAAATAATGAATGTATCTTATTCTCAAGTTCTGGATTTACAGGAGACCCTTTTATTAATTCAATAATGATAAATAAAATATGTCCACCATCAAAAGCAGGGATAGGAAGCAAATTAATTACACCAACATTAATACTTAAAAAAGCCATTAAATAAACTAAGTTAGCAAATCCAGCAGACCTCTGTTGTCCTACTACAGAATAAATTCCTACTGGCCCAGATAATTGATTTAAACGTACCTTTCCAGTAAATAAATAACCTACAGTTAAAAACATCTGTTTAAAAATAGATACAGTCTTTTTATAAGTATAAGTAAAACTTGCTGCTAAACCTTTTGTTCTTTTTTGAGAAAAACCAATTCCATATCGATAAACAGTCTCTCCCTTCTCCTTAATTTTTTGAGCCTTTATTTTATAAGTTTTCTTTTTATTATCATCTTTTAATACCACAAATGTTTGAGTCTTCTTAGGATTAGCAATAGCTAAATATAAAGAAATATCATCACTAGTTTTTACTTTATGATTATTAATCATTAAAAACTTATCTCCAGCCTCAATTCCAACTTTATATGCCGCTGAATCTTTTTCAACTTTTGAAACCACTGGATTCATAGTAGTTCCTCCACAGAAAAGAGCAATTAAAAATAGTAAAATCACAGCTAAAATAAAATTATTCATTGGTCCAAAAACTAAGATAAGAAATCTTTCAAAAGGCTTTTTAGACTGTAATAATCGATCTTTAGGAATATCCTGCAAATCATCCTCATCTAAATCTTCTCCAGCTAACTGACAAAATCCACCAATCGGTATAGCTCGAAGGTTATACTCTGTCTCACCTTTTTTAAAGCCCCATATCTTGGGACCCATACCAATAGCAAATTCATACACATAAACACCAGTAATCTTTGCCCAAATAAAATGTCCACCCTCATGCACAAACACAATAATGCCTAATATAATAATAAATAATAATATATTAATAATAATTGACAACTTAATCCCTCCTATAAGATTCCCATTAAAATAGTAAATGCTAAAGACACAAAAACTAAACTATCAAATCGATCAAGAATGCCACCATGACCAGGAATAATTTTCGAAAAGTCTTTTACCTCATAATAACGTTTAATAGAAGAAAAAACTAAATCTCCTAATTGCCCAACTAAACACAATATAAAAGTCAACATTATAACTAAAACTAATGATTTACTGGAACTAATAACAGTAGTATAAAACATAGTTGCTGTAAAAGTACCCATAAGAGCACCACCAATCAATCCTTCAACAGTTTTCCCTGGACTAATCTTAGGACACAACTTATGTTTTCCAACAAAAACACCAGTAAAAAAAGCAAATGTATCAGTAATAGTTGTTATAAGAATTAAATATATTAAATAAGTAATATCATAATTTCTACTAATAATAATTAAATTAAAAGAAAAACCTATAAATAATACAGAACCAACTAAAAATAAAGCATCCTCTAAATTATATTTCTTATTATCATTTAAAAATACCAAAGGTGATAAAAATAAAAATATAATAACTGCCATAACCCGATAATCATAATAATTATGAAAATCTATTGATTCAGTATTATACATACAAAAATATACAGTTAATATATATGCACATATTTTTAAAAAAATAGGAAACTTCTTCTTTGACTCATGAACACTAAGTAACTCATATAATCCCATTGCTGCCAAAGCAGAAATAAAAATTGCAAAAGGTAACTCCCCAATTATTAAAAAAGGAACAAATAATGCAACTACTAAAAAAGCTCCTAAAAATCTTGATTTCATTTTATCCCTCCAAATCTCCTATCTCTTTTATTATATTCTATAATAGCTTTATCAAACTCATCACGATTAAAATCTGGAAAATAAACTTTAGGAAAATAAAACTCAGCATAGCTTGCCTGATAAAGCATAAAATTACTCAATCTTAATTCTCCAGAAGTACGAATGACAAAGTCAAGCGGAGGAAGAGACTGATACAAGTTTTTTTCAATAAAGCTTTCATTAATATCCTCTAAAGAAATAATTCCATTTTTATACATTTCACAGATTTTTTTAGTAGTATCAACTATTTCAGATTGAAAACCATAATTTAAACAAATATTTAATACAAGCTTATTATTATCATGAGTCTTTTTCACCAATTCATCCATAGATTTTAATACTTTTTCAGGAAGTGGTTCTCTTCTACCTGAAAATAGTACTTTAACATCTTTTTCCATTAAAAAATCAAATTCTTTATGAAAAACCTTCATAAAAAGATCCATTAAATAATTAACTTCACTTAAATCTCTTTTAAAATTCTCTGTAGAAAAAGCATATAATGAGCAATATTTCACTCCAACATCAGCCATATATATACATAAATCTTTCAAAGTAGAGACAGCACATTTATGACCATAAGTACGAACCATACCTCTTTCTTTTGCCCAACGCCCATTTCCATCCATTATAATTCCAATATGATTTGGTATGACTAAATTATTCATATGATATACCTCAAAACAATTATATAATAATTAAAAAAAAAAAGAAAGCAAAATGCTTTCTTTCAGTGTAAAGATTGTAATTAATAAAATATTAATTAAAGATTCTTTTTACATGGATCCACATTAACTCCCATCTTTTGTGCAGAACCTTCAATATATATACTATCCTTACCAGTCTTACTTCTACCTTTTAATGTGGTCTTGTCAGAATAGCAAGCATGACCACTAGTCAAACCCATCGAAAAACTTGATCCAGTTACACTAGATCCCTCTAAGGCATAAACATAAATATAATCTCCTTTTCCAACATATACAGCCTGATTATCATCTGCCTTTATTATAGCCTTATTCTTAAAATAAACTTTAGTTAAAAATTCTTTATTATAAGCACCTTGAACTGTCATTGCACTACCATTAGTTGCAGTACTTTCAACTGTTGCATTTTCTATATTTACAAGAGCTCCATACATTGCAAGTATTGTGCTTTGATCACTAGTGTTACTTGTAAGTTTTCCACCAGTCATATTAAAGGTAGGATTCGTATTTTTATCATCACTCAAACCAACCGCAACGACATGACCATGTTGAGATGTAGTCATATACGTTCCACTAGAAATAGCTAGCTCTCCTTTAACACCAAAAGTTGTATCAGGACATGTAATTGTTCCATTCCCAACACTCATTTTATGTCCTTCATTAATTGATATCGCATGGTTTGTTGTTAAGGTATGTCCTCCTAAATCAACAGTAACATTTTTTTTTGTTGTTGAAGGAGATGAACTATCTTCATAAGTTACTAAAAGCGTCACAGTTGCCCCGGAATTTGCTATATCTAGTGCATCCTCCAATGTAGACGTATATTTTCTAGGAGAACTAATTTCCCATATTTTTCTTTTACATATAGGATTATATGTAGAACCACCACTAGCCAAATAGTAACCGCTATTACAACTTGTTGTATAACTACAGGTTCCAGCGGTATCAGCAGATAAACTACACGTTCCATGTGATACAGAAGCACAATCTCGACACCATTTAGCATACAAAGTTTTATTCCCAGTTGTTGTATTTGAAATATTTTTAGTAAATGCTGCCGATGATAGGCTTGAATTAAATGACCATCCATTAAATGCATAACCACTTCTTGTTGGTCTTCCATTAATAGTTTCACCAACACCATAAGTATAATAACTTGGAACTCCAGAAGAAGGTGCTCGTCCACTATTATAATCATAAGAAATTCTATAGGTCATTGGTCTCCAATTTGCATATAATTCTGCTGTACAATCTCCTACGCTAGCATTACAGAAATCACTAGCTGGATATGCATCACTTTGATTAAACGCATTTTCTGACCAATTACTACTTTTACTCCAAACAGCACTACTATCAATAGTATATCCTGTTTTAGAAATAGAAAGATAATCATCATTATTCCAATTGAGTAATCCTTTATTAGCGGTTAACGTACCTCCATATGGAATTGTGTGAATTATATTAGAGCCATTATATTTTATCCATCCAGCTGAATCAATGGTATAACCATTACCACTAACTTTTAAACTTCCACCATTAGCATTTAATTTAATAAGCACTTGATTTATTCTCCATTTTGCTTTTACTTTTATATTTTTAGTTGCTTTTGTATCTGAAGTTATTTTTTTATTCCCATCATACCAGCCAGCAAACGTGTTTCCTGTTTTAGATGGTGTACATAGCGTTCCCCATTTTAAATTCTTTTCCTTTTTAATTGATTTGCTACCACATCCGCTTCCTCCATCATCGTCATAGGTTAATGTATAGATTGGGGTCCACTTAGCTTTTACTGTAATGTCGCTTGTTGCTTTATTATCTGCTGTTATTTCTTCATCTCCATCATACCAGCCAGCAAATTTATAATTTGATCTTGTTGGAGTACACAATGTTCCCCATTTTTCATTTTTTAGTTTTTCAATTTTTTGGGAACTACATCCACTTCCACTATTATCGTTATATTCTAAAGTATAAGTTGGAGTCCACATGGCTTTTACAGTTACGTTTTTGGTTACTTTTGTTTCGGCTGTTACAAAGTTTGCTCCATCTTTCCATCCGTCAAAGCGATTTTTATTTTTTGTAGGAGTACATAATTCTCCCCAATAATCATCTTCCATTTTTTGAATGGATTTATCATGGCATCCACTTCCACCATTATCATCATATAATAATGTATAAGAAGTTAGAGGTAAATTAATATCTGGCACATAATTAACTGGTGCCATAATAGATATTCCGTATTCATTACCAAAATTTGGATGGTAAAAAACTATTTGAATAGATAATACTTGATGTTCTAATACTTCTATTTTTACATCTTGGATGCTAAGTTCTTGTACTATGTGTTCTGATATTCCTTTAGAGGGATCAGCTTCTATTTTTGTTTGCCCTAAATTTGGAAGAGGATACTCTACTAGGTCTCCTTCTGTTCCATAAGATATCATAAAAGAGTCTGACTGATTTTTTAGACCTGTTGGATTATAGGAAGAATATCCTAGGGTTTGCTCTATTTTAAGAATTTTTTTCGTACCATTTTTTAAAGTACAATGAAGAATATAAGTCTTTTTACCTGATGGATCAAAATTATTTTCTATACTTACATGAGATAATTCATTATTAACAAAATCATCTTGTATTGTCTTAGTAAGTAAATATTTATAAGATAATATTTCATTCTTATCTTTTTCAATTACTCTTTTATCATTATAAGATGAAACTGTTCCATACATTGAAAAAGCCATGATAAAAACTAATACAAAACATAATAATATCTCAATTGTAGTTATACCATAATTATTTAATTTTCTCATAAAACACCTCAAATAATATTCATAAACCTTATCTTATAATCATATTTTACCATACAATTATATTTTTGCAATTTTTTTTAAAAAATAATAAACAAAAAAACAGTCAATATTTTATATAATATTAACTGTAAAAATATAAATATAAGATTAATTAATAATTAAAACTATTTCATAGATAATATTTACCATTAACATTCAGAACTTGAGGTTTTAGTATTATACTTTTTTGTTTTTACATTTGAAATAGAAATAGTTGCTCCAGATTGAATTCTTACCACTGTTTTATGCCCAGCTACACAATAATGAGAACTAGTACAAGATATTTTAGCACCACTACCAATAAATACACAACTATTGTTAGCATGCTCAATATTGATTACTGCTCCCTTTCATCATTACATTAACATTATCATTTTCGTTTGTTCTAACAACATATTATTTATTGTAGAAAACATAACATGCATCAAAAAAGTCATATAAAAAAACCTGATTATTAAAATAACCATAGTTTTTTTTATATTATACCTAATATCCACCACTATTCTTACAAGTTTCAGAGCTAACTCCTGGCATAGAAACGTTTGCACCATTCAAACTATATTGACTGGCTCCAGAAAGAATTGCACCAGGAGATTTACAAAATGTTCCTCTAGAAGTGCTAGTAAATCCAACAGCTGAATAATTATTATTAGAAGTTACTTTAACACCGGACAATATATGAAGAAATCCACTATTATTCATTCTAACATAAATAGCTTGCCCATAAGTAGATGTAAGAGAAGTATTTCCTCTAAGAACAACTACTCCACCATCAACAAGTGTAATACAATTTGGGGTATGATTATTATCAGTCCTTGTAGCGGTATTATTAAGGGTTGAATTAGCTATATTTGCTCTTCCTCCACCAACCCAAACAACCCCGTGTTTATTTGCAGAATCAGTAGATAAAGTTGAATTAGAAACATTAACATATCCAGAAGATAAAATAACAACGTGACTTGTCTTTCCAGTAGACTTATACGTACCATTAGAAATATAAAGATTACCATTATTAACATTAAAAACAGAATGTTCAGATGACAAAGTACCACCATTTACTTTTAAAGTATGCTCAGATTGTATTTTAATTTGGGTTTTCATATTAGCAGTATAACCATTTAAATTTATAGTAACATTATTTTTTGTTTCCATATCAGAATTATAAGAGTCATTATAAGTTTTCGTAAGCGTTAAAACAGCACCACTATTGGCCTTATTAAAGGCTGTTTGTAAAGTATCTGCGCCACCCTCAGGAGTATCAATAGCCCATATAGTTTTATGCCAAATAGCATACAACGTTAAAGAACCGGATGTTATAACATTTTTTACATTTTCTTTATTAGTATAAGTTGCTTTAGTTGCATTTTTATCAGTACTCCATCCTAAAAATGTATACCCATATCGAGTAAAAACATTGGATCTAAGAGTACAATCACTATCATATGTACATGAAGTATCATCCATTGAACCATTACTACCATTCCCACGATATTCAATGGTAAATTTATTAGCTGAACACCTACCATAAAAAGTAATATCTTTACTTGGAGTATAAGATACCCCACCTTTATTTGCAGTACCACTACCATCCCTTTTGGTATTCCAACTACAAGTATATCCAGTTTTTTTAATAGTTGGTAAAGTAATAGAAGGCTGACTTCCAAATCCAGCATACAAAGTTGTTGCAGCGGTCTTTGTCCATTTTCCATCCGCATTAGTATATCCAGATACACTCTTAACTAGAACAGGGGTTGCAGCATTACTTGCTACCTTAACTCCATCAGACTTTGCAGAATACCAACCATAAAAAGAAGCAGTTGATGTTAAATCAGTTGTATTAGCAGTAGCTCCTGTACCATTTTTATCAAAACTTACGGTATATTTTTTCTCAGGTAAAGTTGTTAATTTTCCCAACTTTGTTCTACCATACTTTACAGTTGTTGAAGAGGTAGGACTATTTGTCGCTCCATTTTTATTCAATGTAATTGTATATGGATTTGCAGAACAAATACCGTAAAAAGTAATATCTTTACTTGGAGTATAAGATGCTCCACCATTTTTTTCAGTACCACTACCATCACTCTTTGTATTCCAACTACAAGTATATCCAGTTTTTTTAATAGTTGGTAAAGTAATAGAAGGCTGACTTCCAAATCCAGCATACAAAGTTGTCGCAGCGGTCTTTTTCCATTTTCCATCCGCATTAGTATATCCAGATACACTCTCAACTAGAACAGGGGTTACAGCATTACTTGCTACTTTAGTACCAGAAGTTGCTTTTGTATACCACCCATTTAAAGGTGCAGTTGATGTTAAAGCAGTTGTAGTAGCAGTATCTCCTGTACCATTTTTATCAAAACTTACGGTATATTTTTTCTCAGGCAAATTTGCTAATTTTCCCAACATTGTTTCACCATACGTTACAGTTGTTGAAGTTGTTGGAGAATTGGTCGCTCCATTCTTATTCAATGAAACTGTATATGAGTTTACAGAACATCTACCATAAAAAGTAATATCCTTACTTGGAGTATAAGTTGCTCCACCATTTTTTTCAGTACCACTACCATCACTCTTTGTATTCCAACTACAAGTATATCCAGTTTTTTTAATAGTTGGTAAAGTAATAGAAGGCTGACTTCCAAATCCAGCATACAAAGTTGTTGCAGCGGTCTTTGTCCATTTTCCATCCTTATTAGTATATCCAGATACATTCTTAACTAATACAGGGGTTGTAGCTTTGCTTGCTACTTTAGTACCAGATGTTGCTTTTGTATACCAACCATTGAAAGTGGCAGTAGATGATAATGAAGAGGATGAAATAGTGGCACCTGTATCATTTTTATCAAACTTTACAGTATACTTTTTCTCAGGTAAAGTTGCTAGTTTTCCTAACTTGGTTGCCTCATATTTTACAGTTGTTGATGCTGTAGGTGAATTGGTTGCTCCATTCTTATTCAACGATATAGTATATGTTGCTGCTGAACAAGAGGTTGTAAATGTTCGCTCTGTTGCTCCTCCTACTGCTGACGGAATATATTTTCCACCAGAATTTTTATCATTTATCCCATTGCTTTTCCAAACACACGTATATCCTCCTTTATTTGTTTTTGGTAAAGTTATTTGAGGTGAAATCCATGTTGCATTAAATATTACTCCACCTGATGTATATCTTAATCCTTTAAATTCTGTTTCCTTTACATTTTTTTCTTCTGTTTTTTTAGATGTTCTACTTCCAAATGTATGAGTATTATTATCCATTCCTGTAATATTCCATCCATCAAAAGTATAATCTACTGATTCTCCACTTTTTGATACAGTTGATGAGGAATAATCGATTGAAACACCTGATATTTTATTTTCAAAAATGATTTTAATCTTCTTAGTAGGATAATTCACAGTAAATTTTTCATCAAATACTGCACGTGAAGGATGTCTTTCTCCATAACTCCCTTTATCTAACTTATAAGTTATTGAATAATTAACTAAAGATCGGTAATATACAAATTGTTGTGTAGTATAATTTCCAGCTTGATCACCAATACTAATAAAGATATTATGATTTTCTCCATTTGAAGCATTATTCATGACAGGTAAAACTTTATTCTTATTATAAGATTCCCAGCCATTTCTTTTTTTCTTTATATCGTTTATATTTTTTGAACAATTATCAGTTTCTGTATCTTCAGAAATACACATTCTTAAATCACTTTCACTAGTTAAATTATCTGTTGCCTTAAAGTCTAGTGTTGGTGTTACTTTTCTATCAACTGGTTCAGAATATGTAATATCTGAATCATTAAATTGTGGTGATTCATTATCAACAGCATAATATCCTCCAGATACTATATCAGTATCTGTATTTGTCCAGTTTTTTCCTTCTAAATCTTGTAATCTATCTATTTTTAATACTAAATATAATCTTCCATTATAATTTTTAGGAGTAATAAACTCTTTCGTTAATATAATATCATTTCCTTGTAATATTTGTGTTTTCTGTTTCTTTTTAGATAAAACATCTAAATCTAATTTTTCCCATTCTCCAATAATACTAGAAAAATCTGCTTTATCACTAAAAGCCCAATAAATAATTGGATCAGAATGTATACCCGTAGGGCTTTTAAACTCACTGTTATATTTTTTCTTTGTACGTCTGGAGTATGACTGCTTTCAGGATGAAATTTAATATCAATTTTTGTAGGAACATTTAAGCCACAAAGATTACTACTAATATCTCCTTCAGGAATCTCTACATCTTTTGATATAGCACCTCCAGCTTGAGGCTTTCCACAAGTTATTTTTGGTAGATACGAATACTGTCCTTCAAACTTTACAATCCTAACATAAGTATCATTTGACGCACAACTAACCCCATCAATTGGGATATCTTTTATCAAATTTTTTGCTTTTAACTGATTATACGAAACTGTTGCGCAAGCAATTTCATCATGACCAAATAAATCTTCCGAAAAAGAATCTACATATACTTTTGAAGCATACGATAAGCTAGTACGATAAGTCTCATATTGTTTTCTTGTTTGAGACTCTCTAATATTACGTATTAAAGGAATAGAAAAACCAGTAATAATTCCTAAAACAACTATAGTTACCAATAACTCTACTAAAGTAAAACCACTATTTTTCTTTTTCATTATTAAAGCTCCTCGTATAACTAAATATAATTATCTTTTCTACAATATCAATTGTATCTACTATATATAATATATTAGCACACAAATAATACAAGTGCAAATGAAAAAAGATTCATAAGAATATGAATCTAAAAAAAATATATTAAAATTTATCAATATCTATTTTAATATATTTATTATCTTTTAAAGCGCTACTAGCTTGAACAAGAGTACGAATAGCATTAGCAACTCTACCATCATGTCCAATAACACGCCCCATATCTTCATCTAGAACCATTACTTGGATTAACATAACATTTTCTTCATCAGTTGGAAATTCTTTTACACTAACACCATCTTTATGAAGAACAATTGACTTTACAATTTCTTCTGTTAATTCTACTAAATCCACAACTATTCTCCTTTCTTACTACGAGAATCAGTAAATTTTTGCATAATTCCAGTTTTTCTAAATAAACTTCTAACAGTATCAGTAGGAATAGCTCCTGAATTAAGCCATTTTAGTGCTACTTCTTCATTAATTTTTACTTCTCCATCATCTAAAGGAGAATAAGTTCCAACTAATTCTAAATACTGACCATCTCTAGGACGACGAGAATCAGTAGCAATAATACGATAAAAAGGTCTTTTTTTCGCACCCATTCTAGTTAATCTTAATTTTACTGCCATTAGTATCCCTCCATTTCTAAATAACAATGATATTATAATATCAAAAAAAAAGCCTGTCAACCTTTTTTTGTTAACAGACGCTAATAAAAAAGAATAATTTAAAAAATAAGAAATCTAAATAACATTCTCTTCTTTAATATAGTCATCTTTTAAATCCTCAAGTTCCTCATCAGAATCAATAATTTCATCCCAAGGATCTTCATCTAAATTTGCTTCTATTTTAACTTTAATATCCCCAACTAATTCTATACCTAATTCTTTTTCAATCGTATAAGAAATACTGTCCCCTATAATTTCTGCATGAATACAATTAGGCTGCTTCAAACTTCTAACTATTATACTTTCCCCTTCAACATCTTCTACATCTCTCATATGAACAATTTCACGATACTCTTTCTTTTCTCTAAGCACTTCAGTCTTAGTATCATTATCATAAGAATACCATATATTTACATCATAACTCCCAGTAATTATTATTTCATGATTCTCTAATATACCATTAAAATTATGATTAATTACCCAACACCCCAAAATAGTAGACGGATTAGTAACAGAAACAGTATTTGTTGTAGTAAAAGTTTTTTTGCCTTTTGAAACAACTGCTTTAGTAACAATTTCCTTATAATTAGCCATACTTCTCCTCCCATTTTAATATATGTAAAAGAATAAAAAAAAGTACAAAAAACATTCAAAATAATAATTAAAATGATATAATAAATTAAAATATAGGAGGCAGTTTATGGCATCAGCAATTATCCATCTTGCAGTAGCAAAAAAATTATTAGAAAAAATACATGTAGAAAATGAATACGATTATTACTTAGGATCAATAGCTCCTGATATTGCAAAACAAATTGGAGAAAAGAAAGATAAATCTCACTTTATTATAAATACAAAAGAAGATATACCAAATATTAGATTATTTACAAAAAGATATCCAACATTTCTTTATAATTCATTTAATCTAGGATACTTTACACACTTATATACGGATAAAATATGGTATGAAGAAATACTACCTAAATTTACAAACTCATCATCTCTTAAATTATTAGATGGAACAATTTTAAACTTAGATGAAAAAGAAATAGAATCCATTATATATTCAGATTATACCAATATTAATATTAAAATAATTGAAAAGTATGATTTAGACCTAAAATTATTCTATAATGAATTTATAGAACCAAAAACAACTATAAAAGAAATACCCATTAATAAATTGGATATTTTAATAAATAAAATGGGCATAATAATAGAAAATTCTAAACAAGAAAAAACATATTCTTTAGATGAATATTTAGTATATGATTTTATAGAAGACACAAAAAACAGAATAATAAATGAAATATATAAATACCAAAAAGACTAGAATACACTAGTCTTTTTTAATTAAATAAATGATAAAAATAATCATTTAAAGAATCTTTAATATAATTAATATCTTGATTAATAACATTCAAATTATTCTGATAAATAATATATATAGGAATTTCATTTAATTGTTCATGAAGCCTATCTAATTCTTCCTTATACTTGGAATCATATCCACTTCGAATATATTTTTTTTGTATACTTTTTATAGAAGAAATAATAGAATTTAACTCATCATTCGTATCCATTTGTTTTTTTATTAAAATAATATTCTTATATTCAGGGGAATTTTTAATATAATTTACTATCTCATCAATTGCTTGATTTACATTTTCCATCTAAACTCCAAGTTTTTGCACTAGTAATAGATACTTCTACAATATCTCCTAATTTCAAATCTAAATCAGAATCAAAATTTACTAATTTATTAGTTTCACTATAACCATAATACATATTTTTTTTATCAGAAATTCCTTCTACTAGCACTTTAAGTGTCTTACCGACTAATTTTTTATTATTTTCTAAAAAATAATGATTAACAACTTCATTCAAACGATATAATCTTTTTTCTTTTTCTTGAATAGGAACAGAATCCTCTATTCTAGAAGCAGGTGTCCCATCCCTTGCAGAAAAAATAAATGTAAAAGCATTATCATATTGACATTCTTCCACTAAATGAAGAGTATCTAAAAAATCCTCTTCAGACTCTCCAGGAAATCCAACAATAATATCAGTAGATATCGCAACTCCAGGTATTATATCTTTCATTTTATGAAATAATTCCAAATAACTTTCTTTCGTATATCGTCTACCCATAAGTCTTAATATACGATTAGAACCACTTTGAACAGGTAAATGTACACTTGGCATAATATTAGAATATTTACCAATAACATTTATCATTTCATCTGTAAAATCCCATGGATGAGAAGTCATAAAACGAATACGAGGAATATCCTTTTTCGCGATATCTTCAAGCAAATTACCTAAATTATAATCGTCATATAAATCTTTTCCATATGCATTAACATTTTGTCCAAGTAATGTTACTTCTTTATACCCATCCTGTATTAATTCATCAATTTCTGATAAAATATCTTCTCTCTTTCTACTTCTTTCTCTACCTCTTGTATATGGTACAACACAATAAGTACAAAATTTATCACACCCATAAATAATATTAACATAAGCTTTATAAGAATTAGAACGTATAACAGGAAGATTTTCATATAAATCTCCTTCTCTAGAAAAGACTTCAATTTGCTGTTTATTTTCTTGAATAGCTTTATCAATAATAATTGGCAATTGATAAATATTATGAGTACCTAAAACAAAATTAACAAACTTATAATCTTGAAGAATTTCAGATACTACACTAGCTTCTTGTGCCATACATCCACAAATGCCTATTATTAAATCCTTTTTTTCATTTTTTAAATGTTTTAATCTTCCTAACATACCAAAAGCCTTATTATGAGCATTTTCACGAATACTACAAGTATTTAATAAAACTAAATCAGCATTTAAATAATTATCTGTAGAAACAAAACCAAGTTTTTCTAATAAAGCCCCAATATTTTCACTATCATGTTCATTCATTTGACAACCATAAGTTTTAATATAATATTTTTTTCCACAATACTTGTTTAAAACATCTTTATCAAATTCAAAGCTCATACGATTATAGTTTCTCTTATCGCGAGTCCTTGCCTCTTTATAATCAGGTAAATGCAAAATATCACCCCATTCCTCATATAGAATACCTTAAAAATGATAAGATGACAAGAAAAAAGTTAAGATATTCTCTTAACAAATTGTCTAATAGTTTCATTAGGTCTCTCTACAAAAGTTAATTGATTACTTAAAGGAATAGATAAATCACCAAAAAAATTATAGATATTATTTAATTTTCTATTAGAACAATCTTTTCCAATAACTTCATCGATAAAAAAACGATTTAATTTCTCAATATTAATTTTTTTCAATTCATCAAAAGAATATGTTTCATTAAATAAAAAACTCCCTGGATCACACATATAAAAAGAACCATCATATAAAATATTAATACCCACAAAATCATTAATTTCAACATGATTATTAGTCAAAAGATCTATATCTATCTCAAACTCCTTTATCTCATTATAAAGAAAATTAAGACGCATATCAGAAATATAGTCTAATGAATTAGATACTACTCTTTTTGAATAATATCCACAAAATTTTTTTGTATTATTAAAAATTAATCCCAAAGATAATAAAAATTTATCTGTATGAATCTTCGTTAGTTTTCTTACCATATCTTCAGATAAACGTTCTTTTCTACTACAAGGATGATATATTTTCAATACATAATCACCATACCGATAAACAATTCCTTCCTTTCCTTCATCAATATACATATTATCCAACTCATTTTGACTAAACTCAAATATTTAATTATTAAAAAAAATTTTCACACTGCCTTCCCCCAAAAAAAATCTTATAGTATTATATCATATAATAGTTATAAAAGCAAAAAAAAAGAAATACATTCTTTTTTATAAATAATTATATATTAATGATTCAATAAGAGAAAACCTATTATTCATAAATTCCGATTTAATAGAATCTATATTATCATATAAAACATTAATAAAACTATTCATACTTGAATCTAATTCTTTTTTAGATAAACTATCAATAATCAAATCAAAATTCATTAGTTTAGAATATTTTCCATATACTTTATTTTTTATACTTGCTTCATATAAGTTTCTAAAAGAAAAAATATTAATATTATTAAATCTTTTATCCTCTAAAAGCTTAAATGCAGTACATAAATGTTTATTATTTAAAGCAATATCCATAGCTGTTTCATCATTATTATTTTTTATATTAGGAATAAAATTATTTTTCTTTGTAAGTTGCTCCATTACTTTAACAGCCATAATAGAATCATCTTTAGCTAAAATATGAGCAAAAGTATTTCCTTCTTCATTTTGATGATTAACATTCCAATTTCTTTTTTTCATTAAATTCAATACAAGATCATATTCTCTAACTTTCAATAAACGACTTAAAACATCATTTCCCACTCCGTCTGTTTCATTAATACTAACAATATTATTAGTAATAAGATTTAAAACAATATCAAAATCTCCATTTTTTATATAATGAAAAATTTGGGAGGGTTCCTCCTTGCAAGAACTATATACATCACTTTGATTAATCATAATTTCACCTCTTCATATGTGACAATTCATTATTTTAGCAGAGTAAAAAAAGCCTGTCAAATAAGAATAGTATAAAGACATAAAAAATTTTTATTAATCAAAAATATATTGAAAATAAAGAAAAAAATGAAAAGTCAAGAAGAAAAAGCATTTGTAAAATAATATGAAATAAATAATTTCTATAAGAAAAAAAGTTTCAAAATGAAACTTTTTATGCTACTTTATTTCCACACTTACTGCAGAACTGTGCACCTTCTGGTAAAGCAGAACCACATTTTGTACAAAATTGAGCACCTTCACTAACTTCAGCTTGACCTTGTGAAGCAGGAACACTATTTGCTCCAATATCCTGTGCAGATACACCTTGATTTTGGAATGCTCCTTGAGCAACTCCACCAATCATACCACCACTTGCCATATTCATCATTCCAACACCAATCATACCATTTGCAGCACCATTAGCATTGTTAGCAGCATCTTGTACAGCCTTTGCATAAGCTCCAGTAAGAGTTCCTTGTTGCATGTAACTATTAGATGATAATTCATAATTATCAATTTTCTTTTCAGACTCATCATCTAATGTAACAGATTCAACAACAAATCCTTCCAAACTAATTCCACGATTACGAATTGGTTGATCAAAAACTTTTTCATCCATTGTTTTCTTTATTTCTTCAGTAGCACTTGGCAACTCTAATACAGGAACTTTATGATTACTATTTCCTAATTCGTTTAAAACATTTTGGAATGCCCCAACAACTTCAGATCTCATTTGTTCAGTAATTTCCTCTTTACGATATTCTTCAGCAGTTCCAGCAATTTTACTCATAAACAAAGCAGGATCACTAATTGTAAAGGTATACTTACCAAAACATTTAACTTCAACTCGAAGAGGAGTCATTTGTCCAGTCATTTGATTTGGAATTGGATGAGACCAATCTTGAAATGGAACTGGAGCTGGTGTACCAAATTTGTTATCAATAATTTCTTTTGCATTAATATAGAATACAGCTTGTTCTTTATTTGTAGCACCTCCATAAGTAAAACGAGTCCACATTTCTTTAAATACATCTCCAAACTGACCTGCAAAGAATGTAGGAGAAGCAGACTGATCAAATGTATAAATACCATCTTCAGCAGTTGCATCTAAAATTTGTCCATTTTGAAATATTACAGCAATCTGACCAGGTGCAACTTGAATTGCACTATCTTTTGAAATAATACCATTAGGTGTAGTAACCTTTTTCATTAGGATATCATTTCCTAAATCATCACATTTGATATACTCTTTCCATTGATCATGTAAAGTACTAGCAGCAGCACTTACAGCAGCTTTAATTAAACCCATAAACATCTCCTTTAATTTAAAATATTATACAATAATTATACTATACTTTTATAAAAATTAAAAGCACTAATTATTTTAACTAACTATAACTAACTATTTTTTATCTGAAACAACCGTATCAATCATTTCATCTGTATCTGTTATAACTGACATAGAAGAAGAATCTAATAAATCAGTATAATGAAAACTAGAAGATAATCTATTCATTGACATCAATTTAATAAAACTTATTATGATAAAAATAATGGTTAAAGAACAAGCAATAATCGATATTTCTATATAAGGAATAGCAATAACTACATTTCCATTTCTATTTACACGATAATTACCTTCTCGATCTAAATTATAAAAACCAAACAATATATTAACATAATCATCTACTACTTTATAATAGTCTTCTTTTTTTACATCATTATAAATATATTTAAGAGTTTCAGATATACGGGAATCAGAATAAATAGATTCAGCCTTTTCCCCATGTCCTGCCATAAATAAATTAGGTTTTTCTTCAGCAACTGAAATAACAAAAATCACAGCATTACTATCAAATTTATTATAAAAATAAAAATTATTAACATACTCATCAAAATTAAGATCTAACAAATCATCAGTAGTAACAACAATAGCATCTAAATGTGTCTCTTTAGTATATTTTTTTAAAGATAAATATAATTTATATTCTTCTTTATCCGTTAATAAGTCAGCAAAATCATATATTTTTTTAGAAGCATCAACAGCAGGAGTTTTTAAAATAATATCTCTATTAGAGTCATCAACAACAACACCATCTGGAACCAAAGGATTTTCTTCTGTCCTTGGAATAACATCAACATCAGCATAAACATTTTCTAATGAAAAAAGAAAACATATTAGTAAAACAATGGATAATAATACTCTTTTTTTCATAAAAACCTCCTAAATCAATATTGAAATAAGATAACCAATAAAAAATATAATAAAAAAAGAAACAATAGAAAACAAAAATGATTCTAAAACCCCAATAGGAAATCGAAATAAAAATCTACCATTTTCTCCATTCATCATAAAAAAGTAATCTTTTTTATGATATTTCATATTTAACAAATAAACAGGTACTAAAACTTTTTTTGTATCTTCAAACTTTATATTACTAGAATCTTTTTTTAGTTTTTTTAGTGGATGAATAATATTTCTATATAATATTGATAATGTACTTTTAGAAATATAATTATTTGCCTTTTCTCTCATATCAGAAACAGAAACATCCTCTATTAAATATAAAAATTCATCCCGATAATTAGAATTTAATTCTTGAATAGAATCAAAAGAATAAGTACAAATATTTTGAAATACTTTTTCAGGTATTTTAGATGAAGGATTAAATAATACTTTTTTATAATCAAAATGAATATTTTGAACCACATAAAATCTTTTAAGTTCTACCTTTTTTTTCTTATTTTCTTTGAACTCTCTCTTCTCACCACCTAAAAACTCAACATTTCCAGATTGAATCATATTAGTTAATAAACCAGGTAAATATATTTTTTGTATAGAACTTATAGTACTTTTCTTTTTAAAAGCTATTGGGATTAGTGGATTAAATAATACCTTTTTTTTGTATAATTTTATTACCTCATCCCTATTTTTTATGAAAGGAACATATAAAAGATTCTCTGAAAGAAATAATTCTTTTTTTTCAATATTAGTATCTCCACATATAACACACTTAGAAATATCATCAATATTTAAACTACAAAAAGAAGAATTACATTTAGGACAATCATATTGTATAGTTTGAAACCCCTCTTCTTGAACTGATACAAGGTTAATTTTATCCTTTTCTTCATCAAAAGAAAAGTTTATTAAATTATCATTCATGAGCTTCACCTCTACTATAAAAAGTATACCAAAAAAATTAATAACGAACAATATTATTACAAATAAAAATACGATTAAAAATTCTTAATAATTTACATCCACAATAGCTACAAGATTCATCATCAATATTATGAAAAGGGCTACCACAATTTGGACAACGAAAATCTAAAATAGGAGATTTTAATTCTTCTTCTAACTCTAAAGTATAAATAAACTCCATACGAACTCTATCTTGTATTTTCTTTTTAATACCATTTTTTAAAATATAATACTGATAAGCAATAGAAAAAATAATAGTAGCTTTTTTATTATTCTTATTATAATTAGAAATAACAGTATTATGAATTTTTAAATCAGAAATAGAATTATGTTTTAAAGCCTCATCTTCAGCAAAAGTCTTCATCTTTCCTTCAAGTCCAGAAACATCACCATTCTTTATTGAATGATAAATATCCATTAAAATAGACTCTGCTTTTCTTTTTAATTTAGATATTTCTATATTAGGAAAATCTTTTTCTAACTGTTTTAAATATATAGAATCCATACTTGCTAAAGACTTAGGAGTATCTTCTTCATCTAAACGAACATCACGAATAATATCGCCTAATTGAGAAATAGGAAAACCTAAACCTTGAAAAAAACGAATAATTTTAGCTTTCAATACAAAATAAAAAACAATACAAAATAAAATAAAAATAACAACACCAATTAAAAAATACATATAATCAATCCTCATAACCATTTTAACAATTATTTTTATAAAAAACTAGAATAAAATAACTAAAACAAACACCATACAACTTCTTATAGAAAAGTATTATTTGATTTTCATTATAGAATAATCAAAACAATACTTCTACAAAAAAATAGATAGTAAAACATTATATAAAATTCAATAAAAAAAGAAATCAATGAAAGATTTCTTTTTTATATTATTTTACTTCTATTTTTTCTTTTCCACCCATATATGGTTGAAGAGCCTTTGGTATTTTAATTGAACCATCTTCTTGATAATTATTTTCAATTAAAGCAATTAATCCACGAGGAGTAGCAACTACTGTATTATTTAGAGTATGTAAATAGTATGTTCCTTTTTCCCCTTTTTCACGTATTCCTAAACGTCTTGCTTGAGCATCTCCTAAGTTACTACAGCTTCCAACTTCAAAATACTTCTTTTGCCTTGGACTCCAAGCTTCAATATCACATGATTTAACTTTTAAATCTGCTAAATCGCCACTGCAACATTCAAGTTGTCTAACTGGAATATCAAAATTTCTAAATAGCTCAACAGTTAACTTCCACATTTTTTCATACCATTCCATAGACTCTTCAGGTTCACATATAACAATCATTTCCTGTTTTTCAAACTGATGAACACGATACAAACCTCTTTCTTCTAATCCATGACTTCCACCCTCTTTTCTAAAACATGGAGAATAACTTGTCATATGAATAGGAAGTTCATCTTTTTTAATAATTTGATCTTTAAATTTTCCAATCATAGAATGTTCACTTGTTCCGATTAAGTATAAATCTTCCCCTTCAATTTTATACATCATAGCCTCCATCTCAGGAAAAGACATAACACCAGTAACTACATCACTATGTATCATAAAAGGTGGAATAGCATAAGTAAATCCATGGTCAATCATAAAATCTCTAGCATAAGCAATCATAGCTTCATGAAGTCTAGCAACATCACCTAACAAATAGTAAAATCCTTGTCCAGAGGTTCTACCAGCAGCATCTTTATCTAAACCACCAAGAGCTTCTAAAATATCTGCATGATATGGAATATCATAGTCAGGAACAACAGGATCTCCAAATTTTTGAACTTCAACATTTTCTGTATCATCATGTCCAATTGGCACAGAATCATCAATAATCTGAGGAATAACCATCATACGATTGCGAATCTCTTTAGAAAGATTATCCTGTTCTTCTTCTAATGCACTTATCTCTTCCGCTGTTTTAGCAATTTCCTCTTTTATCTTACTAGCTTCATCCTTTTTGCCATCTTTCATCAACTTACCAATTTCACCACTAAGTCTATTCTTATCAGCTTTTAAACCATCCACCTTAACTTGAACTTCACGAACTTTCTTATCAAGATCAAACACCTCATCAACTAATGGTAACTTTTCATCTTGAAACTTCTTTTTAATATTTTCCTTTACTAACTCTTTATTTTCTCTTATTAATTTAATATCTATCATATTATCACTCCTTAAACAATTTATTATAACTATTTAAATACATTATTTTTTCAATTTCATCACTATTAAATTTTTTACTTAATAGTTTTTTCAAAGAACTATTAACTTTACTATAGTCAAATACCATCTCTCCACAGTCTTCTGTGAATAATTCCTTTGAAAAAGTCATATCATCAGTACTAATTCCTACAGAATCAATTCCCATTATAGAAACTGCATGAGACACATGTTCTAAAAATAATTCTTTTAAATCAGTAGAATCTTCTTCATTTCTAGTAAACATTCCATAGCCCACAATTCCTAAAAGCCCATCTACACTTTTTAAAGCCCTCAATTGATCATCATCTAAATTTCTTATATGCTGACAGATAGAAAAACAATTAGAATGACTAGCTATTACCAAAGGATTTTTACCATTTCTTTTTTCTTCTTTAATAAAATCAATTGTATCAAAGAAAGACTGTCGATTCATATGACTTAAATCAATTGAAATTCCCAAATCAATAGCTTTTTTTAGAAAATCTTTTCCTTCTTCAGTTAACCCATATCTTCCACGATTACCAGATGCATACTTATTCGGATTATTCCAAACTAATAATATATTTCTAAGTCCAAGATTATATAATTCTTCTAATTGTTCTATTGATTCTATATAATCACATCCTTCTATACTAAATAAAACATTAGTATTAGGAAGATATTTATGAAATAAAGAAATCGATATTTTAAACATTTCAATAACATCAAAATCTCTACATCCAACCTCTTTCTCCATCTCATCTAAATTCATAAAATATAAATTAGCAAGTAATCCCGAGACATTATCTCCGTGAAAATTTTTAATCCAATTTAAAACGTAAGAATAATCATTTCTAATATAAGAATAATATAGTATCGACAACAAATCATGATGTAAATCTATCACAAAATCACCTCCAAAAAAAAAGAATGATACCTCAAGGAGTGCAAATGCACGGTACCATCCTTAAATTAACTTTATTTGATAACGGTCTCCCGGAATTTCTTCATCTATAGAGTAGATAAATAAGTCATATACATCGTTTACACCAACCACGAATTCTCTTTGCTATAAAAAACTTATTATTAGTTCTAATCATCGACTTGAATCAATTATATTAAATTTTTATAATTTATGCAAGCAATTATTTATAATCATTTTTTTTAATTAATTTTTTCTAATAAGGACACTATATCCTTGACTAATTGAAATATTATTACCATTAACAGAAAAAGTTCCAAAATTACCAGATTTTAAATTTTCCCAATTTGAAGTAGATGGATTAAACCATTGTAAAGAAGAAACAGAAATATCTGAAAAAGTAAATACAGTATTTTTATTATTTAATTCAGAATTAACTAGTAAAAAGCTATTATCATTATATAAAGATAAAATACCAGAATTATTTGATTTGATTTTTCCTAAAAAAGATATACTGTTATTATATTCCGATAAACCTTTAACTTCATTAAATCCATAAATTTTAGATACTTTTTTATTATATAATTGTTTTCCAAGTGGATATAGCCAAGAATTAATAGACTTAACATCATAATAATGTGGAGTTGGATTATTATTAGAATCAACCATAGCATTTTTAGCATTCATATCATCATACCACAAAGAATAAGTAAAATAAGATATTGTCTTCATACCAAATGCTAAAGAAGTATTTACTTGAAATGCTAAATCATTCCTAGAAACATATCTATAACTTCCATGCTCTGTAAGAAGAATTATCATCATAGGAATACTATTATTCTTTTTAGAAGCAACTCTAAGCTGATTTAAATTATCATAATAAGATGCCTTATATTTATCAACATTTTTATTTTTTAAAAAACTAGTATAATGATCAGCACTAAGAACCATAGGATCAACCGTACTAACAAAAGAATTGATATATCTATCATATCCAGAAACACCTAGCAATTCATCTCCAGCATAATTAGGAAATAAATTTATATAAGCATATCTCTTAGGATCAAGCTTCATAATACGCTTATTGACTTTTCCAAGTGCTCGGAATTCATTAGCAGCTGGCTCATCTTTTACATCATAGCCAACAACATATTTATATTTAGAATAATAATCTACCATAGATAAAATTTTTTTATTCCAAACAGAATCACTATCATTATAATTATTTTTATTAACACGAACAGCTCTATCTCTAACAAGAACCTTAATTTTATTAGAACTTAACTTTTGAATAGCTTTATCCATTTCCCTCTTATAATCACCACTAGATACCTTACCCTTATTAGCTCCTAAAGGAATTAAAGTAAATCCAGCCTCTTTTATAAGTCTGACTTGATAATCAGTTAAATCCTGAGCTTTTAAACCGTGATAATATGTTATTTCAAAAGATGAAGATACAGGATTAACCCTCCAATTTGCATAAAGAGTAACTGTACAATCACTATTTTTAGCATTACAAAAATCACTTGCTTTATAAACTTTATTCTGAGAAAAACTTTTTCCACTACCATCAGGCTTTGTATTCCATTCATAATCAGGAATAATAAAATGTCCACTACGTGAAATATTTATTCCATAATTATTATTATAATCAAACAAACCATCCTTTGATAAAGATTTGCCTTTCAAAACTTCTTGACATATTTCACTACCATTACATATAATTTTATTTCCATTCGCTCTTGTATTAGATCCATGTCTATTTTCAAGTGTTCCACCATTCATATTATATTTAATATAGACATGAGTTTTTTTCTTTTCCCAATTAATATATAAAGTGACATTACAATCACTATTTTTAGCATTACAAAAATCACTTGC
>CAMOWA010000017.1 GCA_946628005.1 uncultured Caryophanales bacterium | reverse complement strand
ATTGTTCAGCCTAAAAATCATCCGTGGCGAAAAAATATGATGCTCAAATATTAATTATTGGGACTTTGTCCCAAACCCTAAGGTTTATCGCCAAAGGATTTCCAAAAAAAATATAATCTTTTTTGTATAATCATTACTTGATGGCTCAGGTTGCTCCTCAGCATTGCCTTATCCCCTCAAGCAACAAAAACTATTATAATTAAAAACTATAAAATGTCAATAATAGATAATGTAACATTTTTACCAATTATTGACGAGAATATTAGAAAAATACTCATTTTATAACATGTAACATTTTCCCTAATTATTCACATAATTTTATAAAACTTTACATTAAAACATATTTAACATAGCAATTAAAATCATTAACATAACACCAATACCAGTACATACTAACATAACCATAGTCTGACTTTCCATATGATTCAATCTTTCTTTATATTTAACTTCTCTAGCTTTATTTTGTAAAGAAGAAACAGTACGAGAAAACATCATAAGTCTTTCTTGTTTTCTCTCTTGAGACCCAATTCCTAAACGATATAAAAGTCTCATCATTCTCATAGAATCTCGAACTGGATAAGTATTGGCAAATTCCATATAGGGATCAACAGTAGCATCTCCAGCATTTATTTGATCGATCATTTTACGAAGTCCTGGTTTAAAAATATCAGGAGCATCCCCAATAGATTTACCAATAGCAACAGGGACAGTATAATGTTGAATTAATATTTCCAAGCTCTTTAAATAGTATGGCAACATTACATCAATTTCATGCAAATGTTGTTTATAATAACCTTTTAACTGAGTATAAGGCATCTTAAACATAACAACAGCTATAACAATAGCTAAAACAAGATTTAGAAAAAACTGAGAATTAAAAACTTCCGCAGAATTATTTCCAGAAATTAAAAACACCATAACAACTAAAAAAGTAATAAAAGAATTAGTTACTCTCTTAGAAAATAATTGATCAACATCAACATCCTCTCCATATCTTGCATAAACAAGAAACTGATAATCATCTTCTTTTAACATCTCCAAATATTTTTGATTATCAGCAAAAAACTTATCTTTATCTATTGTATTATTATAAATAAAAATAAACATTATAATAGCACCAACAATTAGTATCTCCATTACTCAGCACCTACATTCTCATAATAATATTTTTCACCTTTTAAAAGAAAATATGTATTAACAATTAAAACACCATGCAATAAAACTTGAACAAACCATTTATCTAAAAGATTTAAATAGGTTTCACGTCCGACTAAATATTGAACTAACATAACTAATAAATAAAGCATAATACCAAACTGTAAAAAAGATTTATGAAAAGTAGCCCTTTCAATTCTATCACGATATACACTTTCAACTAACATATCAATATCCATTTGCATATTTTCTAAGGAATCTGCAGAATTTTGTGCACCCTCTTTTGTAATTTGTAAGAACAATTGATGCATATTTTTTACAATATAGTAAGGATACAATTTACTCATATAATCTAACGCTTCATCAATCGTACCATTATCATAACTCATAGAAATCATTTGACGAACATCAGATAAAACTGGATCCTCCAATATACCAGAATTAGCAACACCCTCTAAAGATTTAACAAAAGATTGAGTAGTAGCAAATTCCATAATAGTATTAGAGGTATATACTTGAATTTGTTCAAATAAAAACTCAGAATAAGTCTTTTTACATCTTAAATATGTCAAATAAGGTACAAATGCAACAGCTATCAAAGCATAGATAAGACTAATAATTAAATTATAAAAATACAAGTATGTAACAACAGAGGCAAAACCTGCGAAAATAGTAATTTGAATAGTATATTGTCTAATAGTATATTCTTGTCCTAACTGTTTTGTTTTTTCACGTACAACTTTAAATGAATATGGAGAAAACTTATCATATGCATTCTGGACTTGAGTAACAATATATTTTCCGACATTATCTCCTTTGTAATTACGATATAAATAAATAAAAACAATAAATATTATAATAATAAATAATTCAGTAAAATACATATAATCCCCTTTCTATTCCCCTAATCTATCAACAACTGGTGTAAAACCTGTTGTAGTAGAAGTAACCTGAGGTGTTGTGGAACTAATCTGAGATGCCGCTGAAGGAATAACAACTTGAGTTTGAGGAGCAACCCCAGAAAGAACAGGTTGAGGAGTCAAAACAGGTTGACTAACAGAAACAGAAGGAACTTCATTTTTCGAAACATCCTGAGGATTTACATTAGAAACATTTTCATTTAACTGTTTATTTGAAGAATTGTCGTTATCTTTATTAGAATCATTATCATCTATAGAATGAATAGGAAGTTCATCAGGTAAATCTTTAATAATATCAGCAACCTCAATATTCTGATTCTCTATATACTTAATTAAATGAGCACTAGGTCTACACATCATCGGTTTACCCATAAGTTTTTGATAAATTATTCTAGATTGTGGAACATTATTATCATCTACATAAAATTCACAAACCTCATCTAACTCACGATGAAATTTACCATACTCTTTACTATAAAAAGCTTTAATATGAACACCAAGTTGAATATAACGATAAATAGTAGATAAAAACTGCTTAACATCCAAATCAGTCTCCATTAAAGAATATAAACGATATGGAATAGCAGACGCTTTATCAGCATGTATAGTAGACAAAATATTATGTCCAGAAGAAATAGAGTTTCTTACAGCAGAAACAGCTTCTGCTGAACGAACTTCAGAAAGAAGAATCCATTTAGGATTCTGACGCATACAAGTAACTAAAACATCAGAATAACTAGCAACATTATTTGTCTTCATAGCAACAATATCTCTTTGAGGAAATATTTTATCTAAATGTAATTCCAAAGTATCTTCAATAGTAATAATCTTTTCATTAGTACGAGTATGACTCGCTAAATATTTAACAAACTCAGTTTTACCAGAACCAGTTTCTCCAGCAACCATAATATTGCAATGACCTTCTACACATTTAATCAAAAAATCATGAATTGTAGGAGTAAAATAATCTTCTTGAATTAGCTTCTCTCTTTCAAGTCTAATTTTAGCTGGAGTTTTACGAATAACTAAAGCAATTCCGTTAGTTGCAATAGACTGATGAACAAAGTTCATACGTAATTCAGCAGATTCAGCATCAAGAAATGGTTTAGCATTATTAAAAGTAGTACCCATAACATTTGAACACTGAAAAGCAAGTTTTTCTACAAACTCAGGAGTTGCCCCTTCAACTTCAACTCTAAGAGAGCCTTGAGTAAGAGAACGAATCCAAATTTGACCACCATTATCATAAGAAATATCAGTAATATCATCATTATCTAATAAGGAACGAAAAGGCCCAAAGTCCAATTTATCAAAAATATTTTCGTTCATCTAGCTCTCCCCTTTCAATTAATTTTCAGTCCAATAAGTCATTCTTTCAATCCATTCTTTTAAATCAGTACTTGTATTTTTTAAATCACCAGGTTCATCTTTTAAACTTTCATTAGTTGGAACTAAAACAACCTCTGTATCATAAGATCTCATATATTCTGCTTTTTTAAGTAAAATATAATACTCTTTTGGTAAAGCAAACACAACCATAGCAGGTTTTCTATTTTCATCAATATTTTGGAAAACAGGTTGACCTTCAGAATCTTTTACAGCCAAAACTTTAACATTCTGTAATAATTGTCCATACATAACCTTATCTTTATTTGCTATATCCTCAGGAGTTAAATTTTGAGCATCATCAGGAATAGCGTAAACTGCTTTTAAATATATATCAATATAATTTCCAGGATATACAGAGTTACCATATGTAGAATCAGTATCAACAGCTAAATTATATAAAACATAACCTTTAGGATAAGATAATATAATATTAGCAGGAAGTTGTTCTTTTTCAACAACAGAACGTTTATAAAACAAACTTCCCTCAGGAATTACTGTATCAGCAGCAGAATATTTATCAACTATTTCACCAATATTTTGAATGACTTCTCCCTCAAGCATAACAGGAGGAACCTCTCTAGTATCAATCATCTCTTCTGTAATTTGGGTTCCAGCTGGAATTTGTGTAACAGCATAAGGAACAACAACAGGACTAATAGCATCATTAATTCTCTTAGTATATGCAAAATATAAAACAATAATACCAAGAACAACACCAAAAACAGTAACCGTATTTTTATTTTGCATGAATTTTTTCAAACTCATTGATAAATTACCCATTTTACTCTTCCTTTCATATAATATTACTTAACTTTACAATAATTATATAAATCATTATCATAAGGTTTCATCTGTTTTAATACTGCCTCAGTAGAAACATCAGAAAGATATTTAGATTCCACAATAGCATCATAGCTAGTAGTAATGTTAGCAGCTTCTTTTTCTCCATTACCACTAGTATCAGTATTAACAGATAAAACAGTTAAAGAATCAACTCTTATACTAACTTTAGGAGGAACCTCATTAATATCATAAAAACCAACTTTATAAGTTCTAGTATTATCTACACTATCAGCAAATCGATAAAGAAAGCTCTCTACGAACTTTTCTTTATCCATTCTATATAAACCACATTTTCTATAATAATTAGAATCTAATGAATCCTCAATAGCAGCATCTGTAGTTTCTTTAACTAAATAATAATCTAACTCACCACCAGTAGAATAATTAGTAAGAACATTAATCATAAGTAATGCAATCAAACTAAGTAATATAATACCAACGGTTAACATACCTTTATTCATATAATCTTAACCCTCCTATCTATTTAGAACATCCATTCCTACTTAAATTATTACATTGAGTTGCATATTTTAATGGAGGAGCATAACTACTATTATTACTAAAATCAGGATCACTTGTTGAAGACCTTGTTGAAGACATTGAATTACTTCTGCCCGTAATAGAACTAATAACTTCACTATAATAAGAAACAATTCCATTCTCTCTCTTAACAGCTTTACCATTAAAATCAGTATAATTATGTCCTTTTAATTTATTTAAAGTAGATCTATCTAACTCAAATTTATAATCAAGATATTCATTACTGTATACACTTTCACCAAGTTTTTGAACTTCTTCAACATATTTGCTAGGTGAACTAGTATAATTACTATTATTAATAGTATTAGTAGCATACTCACTCCAGTTAAATCCAGGAGTTCTACCAGTTGATTTAGGATTAGTTAAAGAAGATCCTTTAGAATCAGGGAATAAATTTTTTAAGTCAACAGAACGTATAGAGTATCCTTGTGAATCAACAGTACATTCTTCTTTATTATTAGAAGATTTTTTAACACTACCTGTAGAAGTATTAGAATTAATTGCATAGAAACAAGAAATATCAATATTCCATTTAAAATAACCAAAATTTCTAGTTTTAGCAAGAATATTCCATACTAAATCTTTTTCATCAGTAAATTTAGTAATTTTTGAAATAGCTTTTGAATCACCTTTAGAAAGACATTTTTCAATATATTCATCATCTGTAATAGAAGTTTCTTTACCAGCAATAACCTTAGTCATAAACCAGTTATACCAAGAAACATTAACATCACCAGCATTTAGAGGTAAACAGAAGGCTTTAACTTTTTCCCAACCAGTTTTAAAAGAATCAGGATTATAAGATAAACCATTATGCTTATTATCTAAATAACTACCAGGGAATGACCACTCAGCTTGATACCATTTCTTTTCATCTTTACTTTTATAACATCCATTATATCCAATAATAGTTGTTTTCTTACTAGTAGAAGTATTAATAGTTTTTTCACCAGAACTTAAATAATCTTTTTCTTTAGAGTATGGGAAATAAATAGTTTGAATTTTTCCATTATCATTATCATAATATGAAACTTGAATAGTAAATGTTGCAGTTGAAGTCGTACAAGTTGCAGAAGCATAAGTCTTCGAAACAGCATCTTTATAAATCTTCATATTATTTTTATTATCATATTCAGCCCAACCAGGATTTAAGTATTTAGTACCTCCACAAGAAGCAGTATCAACTTCCCAATAACATTCATCATGACATCTACCACCATTAGAATGATCTCTTCTAGGAATACCAATATCAGTAGATAAATAAACAGAATAACTACATTGTTTTACAATACCCCAATCACTATTTTCAGAATAAGCATACCAACGACCATATATACGATTAGAATCAGGAACAGTTTTTGGACAATACCAAATAAGTTTATTCGATTCATTATATTTAAAATAACACTGATTAGTTGTATCAGGCTCAGAAACATTATTACATACTGAAGATTCAGTACCTTCATAAACAGGATGCTTACTATAATAATTTTTTGAAAAATCAAGTTTGCAAGGTTTACAAACATTGTCCTTTTCAGGTAAACACGTATTATTATCAGCCATTTTAGTAGCAGAAATATTATTTAACAATAAATTAGATGATTTTTTTAATTTAGAATTACCATATACTTCTTTATAACATTTAGAACTACATTTAGAAGAATATTTACCACCATCACAACTCTTAATGCAAGAATCAAAATCCTCATTAGGACCACCCTGATCTAATTGAACAGAATGCCCCTCCTCATCTCTATGAACACATACTGGAGAAGGTTCACAATATTCATGAGAAACCTCAGGTGGTTCAGGTAACTCTTTTACATTACATACTACACGAGATGTAACTTTAACTTTATATTGAAAGCATAAACCAGCCTTAGAAGCAATAGGTGCACCATACTCAACTGTAACTGCCTCTTGACACTCATTTTCAATTTTGATTTCTTTTCCAAGAGTTACTTTATCTGGAGTATAATGATAACTATATTGACCTACACGTTCAGAGTTAACAGCTGAACCATACGCATAGCTAACATTAACATAATCGTTAGGATTTATTGAACCATTTATCATACCTTCAATACCTTTAGTAGGATTACATTTAAACTTTAAAGTACTAGATAAACCTTTTCCAGAAATATCAAACTTATTCTCAGAATATAATGATAATCCATTCACTTTATCAGTTAAACTATTAGCCTTAGCATTATTTTTAGCCTTACAAAACTCCTTTTCAAACTCACCATTTTGAGCAACATTACAATCAATAGGAGGAGTAATTTTATCATCAAAATTCTCAACAGAAGTAGGATATACACATTGTTCTAGTGTAGCTTTTGAAGACTTATTAGTTTCAATTAAATCATCAACTTTCAAATCAATAGCGCATCCGCCAGAAGTCTTATAAGAATTAATTTTAAAAATACAAACATAATTACCAAAACTAGGAGCATTAAATGATATCTTTTTCTTAAAACTATTATCAAATTTAAAAGAACCAGATGCATATTGTGTACCTGTTATATATTCAAAATTTTCATTTTTAGGAAAAGTAACATCATAACACTCATAAGTATAATCAATATTTTTAATCTCATTTCTTACACTTTTAACAGAACTAGTCACTTTAAAAGTATAGTTAAATTCAGAATATCCACTTTTTCTTGAAATACTAGTTAAAACATCATAACTACCTGGTGCTTTAATTGCATTAGAAACAGGATCCGTACATTCAGCAGCATAAACCGATTTAAAACTAAAAAATGAAATGAAAAATATAAATGTAATCGACTTAATAATTTTATTCATTATTATCAACACCTTTCATAATTTTTTTTATTTTATTATAAACATCGCTATTAGAAACGATCTTATAATCATCCATTTTTTCACCATCACGAAGTAATCGACCTGCTACAACAAAATCAGTTCCATTTTGCAAATCAGTAAATCGTGTACAAGTGACAAGAGAAACAATCTGATCATTAGTAGAAACATCAATATCATAATTATAAAAAGAATTCTGTAAAGCATATTCAATATATTCTTCTTTCAAATTATCATAAATATCTCCATCATTGTAAAAATAATTTATATCAATTGCCTTTATAAAGAAAATACCAAAAATCTTATAAATCTCATCCTTCCCATTACGAGTATATTGAAAATATTGATGTTCTTTAGCAAAATCATAATATACATAATTCATTAATTCTTCAAATCTTTTAAAATTATTTGACTCTCTAATAGGATTGGAAGATAAATTAAAAATATTATGACCATTAATAAATAGCATATCTTTGCTGTTCTTTTGATCATTAGCAATCCATCCATATTTTTCACTTTCTACAGGATAATCCAAGGAAGAATCCATAGAATATATAATTGGATAATCAATATTTGTACCAGAAACATTTAACCATCCTGCAGTCTTGTATCCGTTTCCAAAACCATCATAATTTTTTAAACTACTAACTCTAGAAGAAGTATTTACTTTATTGCTTAAAAATAAAACATTATAAACAAGTAAAAACGACAGGCAAAGAAAGATAATAGATGATAATAAAATCAACTTTATCTTTCTAGAATCACGATTTTTTGAAATTTTCTTAATTCTTTTCATAAAACAAACCACCTAAATTATTTTACAACATAAGGTTCCTTATGAGTACCAAGTCCTTTTTGAATAGTAATATCTTTTTTGAAATAACCCACTACTCGAGCACCATATGCATTATTTGTATCTATATCACCAGAATAAGGCATACCATTATAAGTAACAAATGAAACATAATTTTTATTCTTAGAAGAATTAATAAGCCAATAAGATCCAGAAGTCTCTCCAAAATCTAAAAATTCAGCCGCACTAAACATATCATACATATTAGGAGCAGATAACATAACAGAATATTTTTTAGTTTCAACTTCCTCACCATAAATAGGCGTTTTCTTGTATATAGGAACACTAATTTCATGCTTTTTCAAACTTTCAGCATCAATATAACCCAAAACAGTATTATTAATAAAATAACCAATATTGCCATTAATTTTTGGATTATAAACAAATAAACCATTTTTGTCAGCTATAGGATAAAAAGTAAGCATTTTACCATACATAGATCTTTCTTCAGAATAACTAGAAATAGCATTTACACTAATTGCCTTAGTCGTACCATCTTTATCTATATCAATAATTCTCCAAATAGTACCATTATCACTAAAATATTCACCAGATTCTCTTTTATTTAATAATTCACCACTTCTCGCTGTTTTAGTATCTCCAATTAAATAAGGATCATCAAAGCTACCATTTCCTCCAGCAATTAAAGTATCTCCCTTAATTACAAACATAGGGCGAACACCATAATTAGAATTAATGTCAAAACTAGCAAAATCTCTTCCAAATAAATCTTCAAAAAACATATTTCGAGTTAAATAGGCCTCTTTAGAACCACTTTTCATATTAGATACCCAAGACATAGTATAAGGTTTCATATAGTTACCATCTCCACTAGCCTTGTTAACTTCAACTATAGAAGGAATATATATTTTTCTTTTTTTCGTATAAGATGTACACTCAGTAGTATCTAAAGTAGTCTCTGTAACATCCATATTACAAAATTTAGAAGGAACAATTAATTTCTTAGAATTATCATTTAAATGATCATAATAATAATCCAACCATTTATCTAACTTAGAATAATTTACATTACTAACATCATAATCAGAAACAACAATTACATTATTATTTGAATCAATTCCAAATATACGAAATAACATATTAGAAATACGAATATAATTATTTGTAGGTAACCCAGTATAATTACTTACTCCATTTAAATCTTTCTTAATAGTAGAATTAAGTTTTTGTACAACTTTAACTACTCTAGTAATACTACCTTTATTACTTAATTTATCATAAACAGAATAAGTAATCTCATATGTACCAACTTTTGAAGTATCAACTTCACCTTTTACAGTAACATCTGATATTTTTAATTTACCATCAGAATCATCAATTACACTTTTAATTCCTGAATCTTTAAATTCTTCGCCTTTTCCTAAAACTATTTCAGTATCACCATTAAGTTTAATAACTGGACCAGTATGATCAACATTTGAAGATAAAGCTCCACATTCTAAATAAGTATAATATTTATAATCACCATCTACTCTTTTTACTTTTACCCAACTATTAGTTACAGAACATGTCTTTTTCGAATAAGGAACCATAAAATCTTTTTTTATAAAAGATTTATGATAGAGTTGCTGTAAACTCACAGTCTTTACTCTAGAACCAGTTGGTAACTCACTACTATTTAATTCAAAATATCTCTTAGCAGCAGCTTCTAGCTCACTTTCATTCTCATGAAAAGTTTTCATTGGATAAATAACTAAAAACCAAACAAATCCAACAATAATTAATAGAACGACCCCTAATTTTAAATATTTGCTAACCTTTTTATTCATAATTGCCTCCTATTTCATTTTATAGCTATAGCTCTTATTTCGAATAGTAAAATCTAAACTCAACAAATTTTCCTCTTGAATATCAACAGGAACTTTCAAAAAAACAGTCTTTCCAAAATAGGAACTTGATAATAGATTTTCTATTTTCAATCGTCCTTCTTCACCACTACTATCCTTATAAATAATTGTACCATAGCCTGTTAAAAAGTCAATCATATTTTTTGAATTATAATACTCAGAACCAAAAGAAATAGATAGTATCTTATAAGTTCCATCACTAATTAAATCTTTTGATATAACATTACATCCAGTAGTAGTACATTTTCTAACTAAATAAGAAGCATCCATACCTAAACTAAAAGAATCAAAAACGATAGAATCTGGCTTTGTTTGAATATTTAAATTAAATTCTTCTCCAAGATTAATAACTTCAGTATCTTCAATTTTACTATAATCTTTAATCTTCATTTTAATTAAACGTAATTTTCCTCCATCCTCTTGATAAAATAAATTCAATTTCTTATAATTCAATTCTTTATCTACTTTAAATACTACAATAAAAGGTAGTTTTTCATTTCTTTTAACTTCTTTCACTTCATCATAAACAGTCCCTAAATCAGAAAACTCTTTTTCATAAGTCCTATGAGTAGTAATAAAGTCTTTATTACCAGCTTTTAAATGAAAATTTTCAAATTTTATTTTCCGTGGTTCATTATTATTCTTTATAAAACCTTCAATAATTACAAAATTACTTTTATTAGATATTATATTTCCAGCATAATCTTTATTAGTAAAGTATGCATGATTAATTTGCATAGTAAATCCATTTGCTGAATAAAAATCCCCTTCTGTATAAGAACGATTTAAAGAAAAATATCGGTAAGTTGAAAAAATAACACCAATAATAAATAAACAAATAATAGTATTACAAATCTTTTTATGTTCAAAATAAACATATTTTGCATTTCTTATTAATCTTTTATATCCTCGAATAAAAGAATGTCTATCCAAATTTAATCCAATTTCAATTTCTTCTCGATCTTCTTCACTTAATTCTAAGAACTCTTTTTCCATATTAAAATTAAACTTCTTAATATCTAATCCAAATACTCTCATAATAAAGAAAAGAATGCTAGGAAGTTGTATAATTAAAAAGATACTAAGTAAATCTTTAGATAACCTTAAATCAGTAGGTTTAACATCATAAGAATAATGCACAAAGAAACTCTTAATCATATTTAAAACAAAATACATAGCAACATATTCTATAACTGGAAGTAAATATAATTTCCAAGGTTTCTTCTTATAATTCAACAATATAAGTAAAGAAATAGAACCTACAATAACTAAAATTACAAATAAAAGTAACCAAAATGATACATGTAAAGTAATTGGATTTCTATAAGAATCATATACTCCAGAAGACATATATGTATCTAAAAAATGATTAATATCATATAGTTTATATGCAATAAATAAGCTTAAGAATAGCAAAAAAATATGAATCTTTCTAAAATTCTTAATTAAAAAAGCATAAGGTTTACGAATAATCATCTATATCACCCCTAATTCTATCCTATTCAAGTATAAAACAATTTTAAAAATAAAGAAAGGTTTTTAAAAGAAAAAAATAGAGCTACTTAACTAACTCTATTTGAATAGCATAATTATAATACTTTTTTGAAAGTTTTATATCAGAAAGTGAAAAAGAAAAATTATTACCATTAGAAACATGATAAGGAATATCATAAACTATAGATTTCGTTTTTCTATCAACAACAAGAACTCTTTTTAAAAGATAGGAATATCCAGAATAATTATTAATTTGATAAGATATAATAAATTGTTTTGTATTTTGATACATAGAAATCTTATTTAAAATATCAGAATAAATATATAATTGATTATCATGTATTTTATTCCCTATAGTAACATCAGAATGAAATCCTACAGTTTTTTGATTCTTAACAACAGGAGAAATATTTTCATAAATAAAATCAAAACGAATAAATAATAAATATAAAATAATTAAAACAAATAAAGTTAACACAAGAATTAAAATCGTAATAATAGTATCCTTCATAATAATCTCCATAAAAAAAAGTTTACTCAATAAGAATAAACTATACATAAAACAAACAATGTCGAAATTTATTTAATTTCAATAATTTCTACTTCATAATTACCATTTGGACTATTTACAGTAACAACATCTCCTACTTTATGATTAAATAAAGCTTGAGCAATTGGACTTTCATTAGAAATTTTAGATTCAAATGGATCAGCCTCTTGACTACCAACAATCTTATATTGATCTTCTTCATCGTCATCAACATATTTAATAGAAACTGTATTACCAATTCCTACTTTATCAGTATCAACTTCTGAAATAATAGAAACGTTCTCTAACATTTTTTCTAATTGCTTAATACGTGCTTCTATTTGTGCTTGTTCATTTCTAGCAGCATCATATTCAGCATTCTCAGATAAATCACCTAAACTACGAGCTTCTTTAATAGCTTGAATATTTTCTGGTCTACGTACATTTATTAATTCATCTAATTCCTTTTTTAAATCATCTAAACCTTCTTGGGTTAAATATACTGTATTTTTATTTCCCATTGTAATCACCTCAATTATTAATTATTTTGAATAAATCATTCAACTTGCAAAAGTATAGCACATTTAAATATAGAATACAATATCTAAATTATGCTTTTTTATTTAGATTTATTATTAGATCTTTTTTCAATTTCATACTCAGATGGTTCCAATCCAAGTAAAACTTTTTCTTGATAAATATTTCTAACAATTTTCTCTAAATCAGCCCTACTAAATTTATCAAGATAAATAAAATCAAATGCTTTTTCAGGCTTATTTCGATAATTTTCAAAATGAGCTTCAGAACGAACACCTCTTAAAGAATTATCATATTTAGGATAAGTAACTAAAGTAGCAATATTTTCATCACGATATTTAACTTTTTCTATTTCTTGAATCTTATCATTATTTCTTTTTACACCTAGAGCTCCTAAAACTACACCACCTAAACATACAACACCCAAAGCAGTAACCATTTTAATATCAGCACCATTCGTATAAAGTGCAACGTCTCCAACACCGCCTAAAACAAATGGAACCATTTCACCAATCCAAGCATTTCTACATAATTTAAAATTGTTAACATTACCACTAAAAAGCTCATACTGTTTAGCCATAAGATCATTAATATGTGATAAAGTATCCCTCTTTAGAGTAATAACCATATCTGAACCTTTCGCATAGCTAACAACAACATCTTTAGTTTTTTTCTTCTTAGGCTCATTCTCCTCCTTAGACTCATTCTCCTTACGTGTTATAACCTTATAATCAGTAACAAAATTATACTTATCTGGATTCCAAAAAAATGTGTAATCTTTCATAAATTTAACCCCCTCTTATTCCCCGGTTTCCCGAAAGTAGACATATTATAGCACATATTTTTATAAAATGCAAGTATTATAAGCATTTTTGATAAGATTTAACTTCATTTATAAAGAAATCATCCGTCATACCAGCAATATAGTCAATTACTATTCTCTTCATTGAATTATTATGAATATAACTAGATTTTTGTACATCTAAAAAAATAGAATAAATAGAACTTTTTTTATTTTCAGACTCTAAATCATGTAAATACTTATCAAATAACATATACATTCCATCACGATAATATTCTTTTAAATCATCACTCATACTAAATTGATAAATATAATCATAATTAAATTGTTTTAAATCAAGCATTGCTTGAAGAACCTCTTCACTAATAGAAATACAAAGATGATTATTTACTACTAATTCTTTTAAACTGTTATAAATAATATCATTATTTAATGTATCAATAATTTTAGCATTAGTATCTCCAAGTACATTAGAAATATTTTTAGGAATATCATCTCTATTTAGCCTACCAAGTCTAATAGCATCTTCAATATCTCTTCCTAAGTAAGCTATCATATCAGCAAAACGAACTAAACATCCCTCTAAAGTCATAGGATGATACTCTTTTGACTTAGATGGATTCGTATAACCACTTTGATATTGTCTAAAAAAATCATCTACTGTTTTATTTCTATCTACTTCATAAAAATGAGAAGATATTTTCCCATTATGACACATAATACCATCCAATGTTTGAATACTTAGATTAAGACCATTACCATTATTTTCAACATACATTAAATTTCTTACACTTTGTATATTATGAAGAAAATGTTCATTTAATACCTCTAAACTAATATCATTTAAAACAGCTTCTCCAAAATGACCTAGTGGAGTATGTCCAATATCATGTCCTAAAGCAATTGCTTCAATTAATTGTTTATTTAAAAGTAAACTGCCACCAATAAATTGAGCTATACTACTAACAAACTGAACATGATTCATTCTTTTACTGATATGATCATTATGACTATTTGTAAAAACCTGAGTTTTATCTAAATACCGATTATAGGAAAGAGAGAACAAAATACGATGTGCATCGTGCAGAAAAATAGTTCTAATATCATGTTCTTCTTCATTTCTTAGACGAATAGCGTCTGAATATTTACAAGCATAATTAGATAATATAGACTCATCTTTCATTAAATTTTTTCTAGCAAGATCAATAATATCCATAAAATCCCCCACAATTTGCATTATACTACCATAATCAAAAGTTTTTAGCAAGAAATAAGTAGTAAATTTATACTACTTATTTATCAACAATCATTAACATAGAATATTCAACTACTGGAAATGAAAAATCATGTTTAATATAATATATCTTATCAGGATGTCTAGCAACATCAACCCTATTCATATCTTCATCAAATAATTCTTCTACCAAAAATTCTTCTCTATCACCACTTGGAGTAAATAAACATACCTTATTTCCAACTTCAAAATAATTTCTCTCATACATTTTTAAATAACCATCTTGATATGAAATAACCTGTCCTAAATAATCTTGATTAGAAACTTCACTTCTTCCAGAAAAATATTGATCTGTATAATCAGCTTCCTTCATAAAATAATGAGTAGAGTTTTCTCGATTAGATACTCTTTCCAATCTCTTTAAACATTCTTTAATTTTATCCTCTTCTAAACTATTATCATAGTAAGCATCAATTATTTCCCGATAAGTACCAATAACAGTTGCTAGATAATATAAAGATCTCATTCTTCCTTCAACTTTAAAACTAGATACTCCAATTTCAATTAAATCTTTAATATAAATAGCCATATTTAAATCTTTCAAAGCCATCGTAAAATCAGGATGAGATGGATTAGAAAAACTAAAACGACATACTTGAGCACAACCTCCACGATTAGCATCACGATTTGTTACATAATTAGAAAGAGCACATCTACCACTAAAACAAGTACACATTGCCCCATGAATAAATACCTCTATATCACAATGTACCTTATCAACTATTTCCTTTATTTCTTTTTTAGACAATTCACGAGCTAAAACTACCCGGTCAACTCCCTCTTCTTCAAAATATTCAATAGCTTTATAATTACTAGTAGAGTTCTGTGTAGATAAATGAACTTCAACATTAGGATAATTCTTTTTAATATAAGAAATTAGAAAAGGATCACTAACAATAAAAGCATCTATTCCACAATCAACTACTTTACGAATATAATCTTCTACACCATCCATATCTTCATTATGAAAAACAATATTTAAAGTTAAATGTACTCTTTTCCCTAACTTATGTGCAAAACTACATCCCTCTTTAATTTCATCTAAACTAAAATTATTTGCATTTGCCCGTAAATTATATTTCTCTCCACCAATATATACCGCATCAGCTCCATATAATAAAGTAACTTTTAATCTTTCTAAATCCCCTGCAGGAGATAATAATTCTACTTTCTTTCTATCCATTTTTCTTCACCTTATAAATAGTTTTTTTAAAAAAGAAATTTGTATTATTTCCTAACTTTTTATATTTTTCAATATAACTATCATCACAACAACCATCTAAAATATATTTTTTTGTATCAGAAACAAGTTCTGAAAAAGAATCAATACCATATTCACGAAATATTATATAAGAACATCCACTCTGATATAAATTTCTAATAATACTAGTCCCATTAGTAATAGTATCTAAAAATATACTAGTTCCATTATTATCTTCAAAAAATGTATATTTTGAATTCGTTACTTTTTCAGAAACAGTAAGTCTATTTTGATAATCTTTCTCTATAGCATGATAATAATTAGTTAATAATTTCCTTTTACTAAAACCAACACTAGGTTTACTAACAACTTCAACCATACTAGTTATTTTACTCTTATCTATTATTTCTAATATTTCATCTAAAGTAATTTCTTTTCCAAGTAAAGCATATTTAACACCATGTTCAAAATAATAATCACACGTACGATAATTATGAACCATATGAGTCTGATTCCATACTAAATCAATAGATAAATTAAGCTCCTTCTTTAATTGTAAAATAGCCAAATCATAAAAGAAAATACCAGTTATACCTATACTATCCAACTTCTTTAATATCTCACTTATAGGCTCAATATCATCATTAAATAAATTCTTATTAATCTTTACAAATACCTCACCATTATATTTATTACGAATATCAATAATTTCTTTTAAATTAAAAGATATAATACTTTCAACAGAATAATCTTCTAAAGCAAGAATAATACCATCAACATTAAAATTAATATGTTCTTTAGATGAATATTCAATAAGTAATTTCATCAAACCACTCCAATCAATATATCACATTATATCATGAAGAGAAAAATAGTAAAAGAAAAAAAAGACTAATACTAGTCTAATTAATATTTCACACTTACAGCTAATCCATCACCAACATCTAAAAAATCAGTTTGATAATCATCATTTTTAATAAGAAATTCTTTATAATCTTTTACTTTACGAACTAATTGTCTTAAATTTTTACTTTCAATTTCCTCAGGATTTTTATCAACTAAACCATGAAATTTCATATTATCAGTAATGATAGTACCATGATCATTTAAATAACCTTCAAATTTAAGAAAAAACTTTTGGTTTTGAGCCTTAGCAGCATCTATAAATATTAGATCAAATTTATCATCAAGTTTAACATCCAAAGCATCTTTATATATTAAATGAATTCTATCTTCTAAATGCATTGCTTTAATATTTTTTAATGCTTCTAAATAACGTTTTTCATCTCTTTCTATAGTAGTTACTGTAATATCACTTCCAACAGAACACATCATAATTGCAGAATACCCTATAGCGGTACCTACCTCTAATATATTTTTTATAGAATGAGTTTTTATATAATGAGTTAAATAAGTTATCCCTCCATCTGTCATTATAGGGATATTATTTAATTCAGCATACTCTCTAATTCTCTTTAATTCATTTTCATTTATCATAAAAAAACCTTTCTAATCTACCAAATCCAATTACCTTTATCTTTTATTTCTTGTATAAGTCTTTCATGTTCTTTCATAGTCTTAGAATAATAAATCTTACCATTCTTATCAGCAACAAAGAATAAATAATCACTCTTAGTTGGTTTTAGACTAGCTTCAAGACTTTCAATATTAGGATTACAAATTGGTCCAACTGGCATTTTACCAATCATATCTGTACTTCTAGTATTATAAGCATTAGAAGTTGCAAATTGTTCTCTACTTAAATCAGATGTCATAGAAACTTGTAATCCATAATAAGTTGTAACATCACTACCTAAATTCATATTAGAAGCAAGCCTATTTTCAAATATACCAACAATCATTTTTCTATTTTCTAAATTTGTTCCCTCTAATTCTACAATAGATGCCATAGTAAAATAATAATGAACTTTATTTCCCATCATATTTTTATAAGGAGATAATTCTTTATCCATTTGAGTTAACATGGTTGTAATAATATCTTCAACAGAAACATCCTTATTATCAAAATGATAAGTATTAGGAGCTAAATATCCTTCAAGAGGATAATAAATATTAGGATTAAGAATTTCATCTGTTAAAAACCAATACTGATTAATTAATTTTTTAATATAATTTTTATTATTAATAATATTAATTACTTCATCATAAGAATGATTAGTATTTTTTTCTATCGTTTTAGCAAAATCAGTTATACGTTGTCCTTCCTTAAAAGTTAAAACAACTAAATTAGGATTATATGAACTACCTTTTTCTAATATAGACACTATCTCACTTAAACTCATATTTTTTCGAAATAGATAATTAGATGCTTTCATAGATTTAACATTATGAGTAATTACATAAATCCGAAAGACAGTTTCATTTTTTATTAATTCCTTCTCTTTTAAAATTTTACCAATTCTAATAGTACTAGTACCATCAGGAATTTCAACCTCAATTTCTTCATTATTCTTTGAATTTACTGGAGAAAGATTATAAAAATAAAATATCACTGAACAACAAAGTATTACAAAAAATAAAACTAAGACAAAAAATAGCATTTTAGGTTTTCTCTTTACTACCATATTACCTCCAAAAAAAGAAAGAGTTACTATTCGGACTCTCCATTATTACCACCATTTTTATTTTTAATTTCTTCTTGCAAAGTATCAAGAATCGTCTCAATAACTTTCCATTCCTTATCCGTTGTAATAGGATCTAATTTTTTATTATCAGAATCTGGGTAATAAATAGAAGCATATACTTCTATATTTCCCTCATTATCCTTTGAATTATCTGTATATACAATATAGTTTTTCTTTGTTTCATCACTTTCAAATGTAAATAAAACATCGTATGTAACTTCTTTTCCTTCTTCATCAATCATAGAAAAACTCGTACTATCCATTTTTTACACTCCTATCTAAAAACGTTTGAAGTATCACAACAGCAGCAACACTATCAACTACTTTTTTTCTTTTTTTACGGGACATATTCCCAGCAATTAAAACATCATGTGCTGTTTTTGTAGAAAGTCTTTCATCTTGTAAATATACGGGAAGCGATAAAGCATCTTCCAATTTTTTTTTAAAAGACAAACTAAGTTCTCCCTTAGGACCAATAGTATTATTCATATTTTTAGGAAATCCTAAAACAATAGCTTCAATTGACAATTCAAAAACAATATTTTTTATATCATTAACTAAACGGTCATATTCTTCATTATGATGCAAAACTCCATAACCAAAAGCAAATTTTCCTAAAGAATCACTTACAGCTATACCTAAAGTTCTACTTCCCAAATCAAGTCCTAAATATTTCATAATATATCTTTTTGAAATTCTGTCAAAAGTATTTCTACAATTTTTGCACGATCAATTTCTTGAATTTTACTTCTTGCATCCTTATAACTTGAAATATAACCAGGATCTCCACTAATCAAATAACCAACTATTTGATTTGTAGGATTATAACCTCTTTCTTTTAAAGCAGAATATACTTCCTTTAATATTTTCCTAGTAAGTTCAGTATCAATCTCATCTAAATTAAACAATGTAGTTTGTTCTTGTGGCATTTAAATCACCTCATTTTATTTATAAAATAATTCTAACAAACATTTTTAATATTTACAACCATTTATTTTATAGCAGAATACACAAAAGCTAAATACATAATAAAAATTAAATATATAACAGTAATTATATAACCATTTACTTTTTCAAATGTAGAAGACTTATCTTTTACACCTAAAGCCATAGTAATTATACATCCACCAATTAAACCACCAATATGAGCAAAATTATCTACATTAGGTATTAAAAAACCAATCACTAAATTTGCCAAAATGACAGGAATTATTTGACTACGCATAACATTTCCTAAATATACTCGATAATAATATCCAAAATATAGTAAAGAGCCCAATAATCCAAAAATAGCTCCACTTGCACCAACAGAATAATTAATACCTCCAAAAGTCATAGAAAGTAAGGATCCAGCAATTCCAGAAAAAAGATAAATAATCAAGAATTTTACTCTTCCTAAAAAGTTTTCAATCTGAGACCCAACAATATATAATGAATAGCAATTACAAAACAAATGAATAATATCACTATGCAAAAATATACCAGTAAGTAATCTATAATACTGTCCAGCTCTAATACTAGGTCCATGTACACAAAAACTTAATATGATAGACTCATATTGATTAAACAATACAGGTACAAGATAAAAAATAATATTTAAAGCAATAAAGAAATACGTAAGATAAGTTCCTTTATTACGAAAAACATTCTCTATTTTTTCAGCATCTTCTCTATTATGTTTATTAATATCACTTGTAATTTTAGTAAAAAGCTCTATTCCATCTTCATCATATACCATTTTATCAGATAAATCTGGAAATATTTTATTAATAATATCACTCTTATTAATATCTTCAACATCATGAACATTAATCGCAAGTAATCTAGGATCATTATTAATCTCCATTTTAACATTATCACCTAAATCTAAAAAAATACTCATAACATTCATTCTCAAAGAAAATGTTTTTTTCTTTATTTTCTTTATAATTCTTTTTGTTTTAAAAACATCAAAACTAAATTGCTCATCATTATGTATATAATTAGAAACAATTCGAATAACCTCACATTCTTCATTTAAATTTTCTAACCATATTTCATTATCTACACCTTGTAAAATAATAGGATTATAGTTTTTTTCTGTTATAAAATAATGTAACAATTTCATAGTAAGAATGTTTTTATTATCAAATACTATATCTGAATTCATAAAATTCCTCCAAAAAAACTAATAATATTATACAATAAAACATAAAATAAGAAAAGAGGAGATGAAATTATGCTAAAAAAAATATTCTTATTTTTATGTTGTTTATTACCTTGGTTTCTTAATAATATAATACCATTAAATTATAATTATTACAAAGAAATAAAATTACCTTTCTTTGCACCACCTAGTTATTTCTATGGAATAATTTGGCCGATAATATATATCTTAATCGCAATATCAATATATAATATAGTATCATCCCTAAAATGGAAAGAAATACCAAATAATTATAAAATAATATTATTAATAAATTATATATTTAATCAAAGTTACACAATCATTTTCTTTGGATTAAAAAATAATTTCCTAGCTTTTATATCTTGTCTAGGAACATTAATAACATCAATATTTTTAAAAGAAGAAACAGCTTTAATGAATAACAAAATATCAAAAATACTAATTCCATATATTCTTTTATCTATTTTTGCCACTATATTATCACTGTCAATATATCTTTATAATGTGTAAAGTCTCTTTAAAAAAAAAGAAAAAAAATATATAATTAACAAAGAAGGTGAAAGAAATGAAAGAATATGAATATCTAATAATTAAATTAGGAAAAATAAAGGATGAAGTAAAAATTAATAATAATAACAAAATAGCACTATTAAGATTAAAAATGAAAATAAGAAAAATACAAAAGAAATTAGATATATTAAAAAAAGAAATTCTAGAATCAAGAACAATTAATACAGAAGACTTATTAAAATTCTTAAAAAATGTCTTAAGTTGTGATGGAAAAAATTACTCTCTAAACAAAGCGATAAATATTCCAAAAGATCAAGAAAGAAAAGAATACTCTTTTATATGTGATAATAATGATCCTATTACAAAAAAATATATTCAAGAAAATATAGGCAATGAAGGTTTAACCTCTATACCTTTTGAAAATGCAGTAATTTTAGAAGGTGAAAAAACAACTATTCTAGATAATCAACTAAGACTAAAGGGAATTTTCAAAGAAAATCCTACTATAAAAAATGCTTTACAAGAATTAATAGCATTAATTGAAAAAAATGAAAAAACTAAAGTTACCGAATTAATGAATCAAGTACTTGAAGACATAAAAAAAGAAAAAAACAAAGGTAGAAAAAGATAATTAGCCTTTGTTTTTTCTTAACTCTTCAAGCATATTTAAAAACTCCTTTGGAGGATTAACAGTATAAAAGATTTCTCTCCCATCTCTTGGATGAGAAAAACGAATAGAATAAGAATGAAGCATTTGTCCAAAATCTGTACATTTTCCTCTTCCATATAATGGATCATTCATAACAGGAAATCCTATATATGCCATATGTACACGAATCTGATGAGTTCTTCCAGTATCCAATTTACATTCAATATATGTAGAATTACAAAAACGTTCTAAAACTTTAAAATGAGTAATAGCATCTTTCCCATTATGATCAGTAACAGCCATTTTTTGACGATTGTTCTCATCTCTTCCAACAGGAGCATCAATTGTTCCAGTATCATGTTTAATAACCCCTGAAACAATAGCCAAATATTTTCTTTCAACTTCCTTTTTAGAAATCATAGAAGATAACTTATCATGAGCCCATTCATTCTTCGCAACAATCATCAACCCACTTGTATCTTTATCAAGTCTATGAACAATTCCAGGACGAAAACTATCTCCTCCAGATAGAGAATAACGATATAATAAAGCATTCACTAAAGTACCAGAATAATGTCCTGGAGCAGGATGAACAACCATTCCACTCTCTTTATTAATAATTAACAAATCATCATCTTCATAGATAATATCTAAAGGAATATCCTCCCCTTGTACATCCACATCAGAATCTATCTCTAACTCAACAGATATTTCATCATTTAGCTTAATAAGATACGAATTATTAATAATTTTACCATTCACTTTAATTTTATTATCTTTAATAAGTCTTTGTACTCTACTACGAGAATAATCTAATTTAGAAGATAAATAACTATCTATTCGAATACCGTCTTCTTCCGAAACAATAATCACAAACATCCCCTCCACATAGAACAAATTATAACAAATAAAAAGGAATATCTCAAGGATATTCCTAATATACTAATCACTAATTTCAATATATTTCTTTTCAGGAGATTCATCTTCAGGATCAACTTTAGGCACAATCAAATTTAGAATTCCATTTTTAAATGAAGCTTTAATTTCATCAACTTTAACATCTTCACCTACATAAAAACTACGACTACATTCTCCAATAAATCTTTCACGTCTTACATAATTATTCTTCTCATCTTTATTTTCACTATTTGTCTTAGCACTAATAGTAAGATATCCATTAGTAACATCAATTTTAATATCTTCTTTGTTATATCCAGGAAGATCAATGTCTAAAGTATAAGAATGTTCATCTTCTTGAATATCAGTTTTCATAATCTGATTATGCATTTTATCCTTTCCTCTAAAGAAATCATCTCTAAAAAAATCATCATCAAATATTCTTGGCATTAACATCATAAAAATCAACTTCCTTTCATAACTTGTGTTATCATTTTGGTAGCACATTTTCAATTAATACCTGTAGCTTTCTTACTACATCTTAATAGTAACACTATTTTTAGCACTTGTCAAGTAAAAGTGCTAAAAAATGTTATTACATTATTATATTATGCTAAATAATAATAATTATTCTTCTAAACCAAAAAAAGAATAATTATCTTTATAATTAATCTTTTTTCTTCCTAATTAATTCCTGAACCAAATCATTTATATACTGATATGTTATTTCTTTATTACCTTTAAAATTTTTAGAAATTTCTTTAATCCTTAAACCATCAAAATAATAATCAGATATATCAGAAAAATCATCTCTTTCATTATAAGAAACATTTTCTTTAACAAATTTCATATCTATTATAGGATAATAATTATTAATACCCCAAGAGGTAATAATACCATTTGCAAAAACATTTATATGATAATTAGTAATGACATTATAAGCATCAATTTCACTATCAATTATTTCTTTAGAAATAAGTTTAATAATCTTACCTTCAGCATTAAAAGTTCTCATACCTATTGGAGAAGCCAAATCATCAAGACACTTAACAAAACTATTACTATCACAACTAAATATTCTATGATCTCCAATTACTTTAAGAATACTTCCATCACTAAATGTTAATACAGTATACTGTGGAATAGTTTCCCTTTCTTTTATCCATAAAGGCTTAGCCCAGTCAAAACAACCTTCATCAAAATTCCATACTAACAATAAATCATCATAAGTAACATCTTTTAATTTTTTCTTTCTTCTCTTTTTCTTTTTCTTATCATAAACCTCAACAATAGACTCTCCATCTAAACAGCAATGATAAATCTGATAAAATCCTAAATCACTACTTAAAATTAATGATTCTTTGTTAGGATAAATTTCTCTTTGAAAATCAAGACACTGTTCATAATTATTATCATTATCTTTAAGACATTGATTATACCCATAAGAATTAAAGTTAACCCCATAACATCCACCACCATATAAACTAGAAAAAACATTATTTTCAGGTTTAGAGAAATAATAATCGTCTATACTCATTCCCTGTGTATAATCAAACTCTACCACCTCATTATTTAGAAAAACTCCAAATTTACTATTTTTATCTACTGTTATTTCAGAGTCAATTGTAATAGACAAATCTTCAATAGCAATAACACTTAAAGGAAGTAAACAAGGTATAATAAACAACAATAAAATCATATGAATACGACTTTTTTGATTAAATAATAAAAATAAAACTACACAAACAATTATTAGCACCAAAATTATACATAAAAAATTATGAAAAGTATAAGGATTTTCAATTTCATGAAATTCATTATTATCAAGTTGAAGTACAACTTTACTATTTTCCCTATATACACCATTTGTCATTACATCAAAAGGAATATCATTTACATATTGAATAGTAATAAACATAGTTTTTGATTCATATTCATTTAATACAGCGCTTTCATTTTCAAATTCAACAGAATATTTAAAATATTTGTTTTCAACATCAGATAAATTTATATTAATTCTATACTTAGTATTGTTTTTATTTTTTAAAATCACCTTATATTTCGCATAGTCACCGGTATTTTTCATAGATAAATCGAAGGATATATTCATTCCTTGAAAATTTGACTCACTATTTTCAACAACACTATCACTTTTTTCTAACAAATTAATAGAATCAATTTCAACACCAGATTGAGCATAAGAAGTAGATGGAATAAAACAAAACATCATAAAGAATAATAATATAAACCACTTATTTTTCATGTTTCTATCATCTCCTAGTGTAATTATAACAAAAACTGTTTTAAAGACAAATATTTTTTTATAAAAAAAAGAACTCAAACAGAGCTCTTAAGAATATAATTTTAATTTTTTTAATACTTCAGAAACTTCACTAACTGGAATAATTTCTAATTTATCAAGTACTTCTTTAGCTACATCTTTTAAATCATCAACATTATCTTTCGGAATAAAAACTGTTTTAATTCCAGCTCTTTCAGCAGCCATTAATTTTTCTGGTAATCCACCTATTGGCATAACATTTCCTCTTAAACTAACTTCACCAGTCATAGCAACTTTCTCAGATACTATTTTACCAGTTAAAAGAGATGCAAGAGTAGTTGTTAAAGTAATACCTGCTGATGGCCCATCTTTCGGTGTAGCACCTTCTGGAACATGGATATGTAAATCATTTTCTTGAAAAAGTTTAACTTTATCTGGATAAAATTCTTTCACCAAACTAATAGCAATCTGTACACTTTCTTTCATAACATCCCCAAGTTGTCCAGTTATAATAGTTTTTCCATCACCTTTTGTAAATATAGACTCAATAAAAAGTATCTCTCCTCCTGCACTAGTCCAAGCAAGGCCTGTTACAATACCAGCTTTTTTATTTTTGGTTGCTACATCATGTTTAATTTCTTTAGAATCAATATATCTAGATACATTTTTAGATGTAATAGTAATACTCTGATCTTCTCCAGAAACAATCTTTACTGCAACTTCCCTCGCTAAATGAGTTAATATTCTTTTTAAACTTCTCACTCCTGACTCCATAGTATAAGAAGAAATAATTTTTTTCAAACCAGAATCATGAATAGATAATTGATTTTTCTCTAAACCATTCTTTGATAGAACTTCCGGAATTAAATGATTTTTTGCTATATGAAGTTTTTCAATAGGAGAATAACCATTAAATTCAATAACTTCCATTCTATTTAACAATGCTTCTGGAATTTTTTCTATAGAATTAGCTGTACAAATAAAGAACACATCAGATAAATCATATGGAACATTTAAATAATGATCTGTAAAAGTAGAATTTTGTTCAGGATCCAATACTTCTAAAAGAGCACTAGAAGGATCTCCATTATAAGAAGAACTTAATTTATCTACTTCATCTAAAACCATAACTGGATTAGAAACACCGCATTTACTAATACCATCTAAAATTCTACCTGGTAAGGCTCCTACATATGTTCTTCTATGTCCTCTAATCTCAGCTTCATCCCTAATACCTCCAAGACTAATTCTTACATATTTTCTATTCATAGCCTGAGCAATAGCTGAAGCAATAGATGTTTTACCAACACCAGGAGGACCAACAAATAATAAAATATTCCCAGACTGTTTTTTAGTTAAATTCATAATAGCAATCTCTTCAATTATTCTTTTCTTTACTTTTGTAAGACCATAATGATTTTTATCCAAGATTTTCTTTGCCTTAGAAATTTTTATTTCAGTATATTTTTCCTTTTTCCAAGAAAGAGTAGTCATAAAATCAATATAATCATACAACATTCCATATTCTTGAGAATTAGATCCTTCTTGCTTCATACGATTAATAACTTTTTTAGCTTCCTTTTTAGCAAGTTCATTCATAAGAGAATTATCAATCTTTTCCTCAAATTTTTGAATATCACTAATTTCTTCTGGATGCATCTTATCTAATTCTTTTTGCATATATTCAATTTGTTTTTTTAAAGCATGTTCTCGATATAACTTCTCCGTCTCTTCTTTTTCATTATTTTGTGCTTCATTATTTATATTCGTAATATTAATATACTCATAAAAGATTTTTTCAATTTCTTCATATCTTTCTTTATCAGAATCATACTCTAATAATTGATACTTATCTTCTGGTGGTAAAATTATTAATTCTCCAAAAGCACTCATTATTTCATCTATTGTGTTCCATTGCATAATATATGTTCTAGCAAAGAACCCCCATTCATATTTACCAACAAATGAAATTAATTCATTTTTAATTTTATTTAATTTCTTTTTTTCCTCTTCTTCAGAAATATCATGAATTGTATCACATCCACTAATTCTAATCTCATACTTTCCATCACCAAGATCATCAATGTAATCAAGTTTAACTCTATTATAAATTTCTATAGCAGAAATACCATTTTCTTTATCTACTACTTTTCCAGTAACACCTAAATCATAAAACTCTTCTTTAGTAATTTCTTCCATATTCTTTTTCTTAGAAAGTATAATTACAACTTCATCATTTATTTCCAAATTAGATCCATCCAAGCTTTTTGAATGATCTCCCCTTAAATATATTTGAGAATTCGGCAATACAACAGAATTATATAATCTAACTATTTTCATAAAAACCTCCTCAATAATTCATATTTTGGACAAAAAATATATTATTAGCAAAACTAATAATATATTACTTATATCATTAAAATTAGCAGTTGTCAAGTAAGAGTGCTAACTAATTAAGATATTAACAAATGTTGCTCTTCACTCCAAGCTGGAGTACAGGTTAAAGAAACAATACAATAATTACTATCCCAATAATACTTTTCATTTGGAAAAATAAAAATAGCATCTCCCTTTTCAAACTCAATAACCTTATCTTCAAAAAATATCTTTCCCCTACCATCAAGTATATATACCAATTCTTTGCAAATAGTATTTACACAATAACCTTCAAGAGGATACCTACCAGTTATAGTAGTAATCCCTAAATCCATATCTTTATCAGAAAAAGAATATTCTATATATTTACAATTATCACTATTAGAACCATCTAACGCATCACTTTTCTTAATCAATTCCATATTTTTCTCCTATTTAATCTTTCCACCATGACATTTTAATGAATAAACTTTCTTATCAAATTTATATATAGTTTCTTCTCCAACAAAATACTCTAAATTCCTTCAACCTTAAAACTATATTTATACTCACCATTTACATATTCTTTTAGACCTCTTCTAGAAGAAAATTGTTTTTCTACATTTTCATTTGCATAAGTTTGTCTTATTGCTTCAATTAAAAATACATATAAATCAATCATTATTTCTTCTTAACAACTTCTTTTAGTTTATCATAAATCTTTACCATAGCAAAAGTATCTAACTGACAATATTTTAACATATTGCATCTTAACTCTTCTCTTTTATCATCATCTAAATTCTTTAAAGATAAAAAAGCAGAACTTGCTTCATCCCCTTTATGAACTTGATCTAAATTATGATAGTCAAGAGACGCTTCATTAGGAAATAAAGCTGGTAAAACTTTTTTTATAGATGCACTTCCACCCATTTCTTTAACATAATAATCATGTTTTTTAAAAATAGGAAATAAATCTATAATATTATCTTTAATATTTAATAAGTGATCCCTAAATTTAGGAAACAAATATGCCATTTCTTGAAGTCTTGTTTTTTCAAAAGAATCATTATAAACCAAAACACATGAGTCTTTTGGAATATCTTGACATAATTTTTCACATAATCCATACATTGGATTCCCATCATAATCATCACTTAAAAATTCTTTATGAAATAATTCTACACCATCTTCTAAATAATAATGAAGACTATACTGAAAGCAAATTTGTTGATAAGGTTTTGTCCCATCAATTGTAGGAATAGATGCTTGATATGATTCAAAATCTAAAAAATAAACTGGATAAGTTATTTGCTCTAAAAAACTAATAATCTTATCTTTATTAATTTTAGGTGGAAGATTATTTAACTCAAATAACATTTGTTCACAAGCACGGTCATTAAAACCTCCAGTATCTAAAAGATCTTGATAAGTAACAATATTATTATAATACTTCTCTAGTTTACTAGAAAATCTTACAGAACATCCCACATCAAAAACATTAGGACTTGGTAAATTCCTAGTACAATAATGAAAATAAGGGCAATCATAAGGACTATGACAACTTTTTGACAAATCATTAGATGGTTCATTTTTATTATCTAAAATATTCTTAAATTTAATTACATAACTTAAAACATTATCATCTGAAATATCATTAGTAACATCTTTAATATTAAAATAACTATAAATATCTAACTCTCCATTTTTAATATAATTACTATTTACATAAATAATACAAGCTTTTTTTACATTTAATCCACAATTCTTTAATACCCAAACTTGATAAGAAATATCATCAATATAAATATCTTTAATATCAGTTGAAGACTTTACTTCATATATTTCTACTCCATCTAAATCATTTTTTAAAATATCAACAGAACAAAAATTTCCATCATAATAAAAAGATGCCTCACAAATAACATTTTCTTTCTCATCCAATAACTTTTTAGTATCTTGAATCATAGAAGAAAAACCCTTACTAAAATCAATTAGCTTATATTTCCCAAACAATCCTCTAGCAAGATTCCCTACTTCATTTCCATTTTCAAGTACAGAATTGTTTCCCATATCATCCGCTAATTCTTTATGATAAGAATCTAACCATAATAATTTTTCACACCTAATACCACTAGTATATCTAGACTTAGATAAATTCATAAAAAACCTCCTACACATAATAATTTTATCATCATTCAAATATATCATCAATCACATCATCATTTTCAACACTAAGTAAAGTCATTTCCCATTTCCTTAAAATTTTCATAATTTCATCTTGAGGTTCTTCATTAAATTTAGCTCTTGCCTGAACAATTTTATTATTTTTAACTTCAATAGTAACAAAAGATTTATCTTTACTAGTCTTTTTCCTCATAAAATAAATTTGACAATCCCCATTACTATATTTAGAAATATAAGTTCTTAAACAATTATGTTGAGAAGAACCTTCTTCTATCATACTTTCTAAAGAACGAGCTGGAAAAATCAAATAATTAGCATCTTCATATATATTAAAATCCAAAATATTAGACAAACTTTTAATTTGCTTATTTAAATTAGGATTATTTATAATTTCATATTGTAAAGATAATCGATCATGTTCCTCTAAAAAATTAGTAGGATATAAAATATTTCTATCAGATAAATCATATCCAAGTTCTTTTACCATCTTAATATAATCCAAATATTCTGGAATATGATTATAAGTAAAGTGAAAACTATCTAAATATCTAGCAAAATAATCCATATTTGGAGTAATAATAGATAATAATTCTTTAGACGATTCATATTCTCCACCTAACCATCCTATTAAAAATTTATTCTTACAAGAAGATAATTGTAAACCTAACAATTCCCAATAATCAATATCTATACTTTGCATAAAAGATAAATAGGATTTTTCTACACCAAATATCTCTTTAAAATTATTTCCAACCAATAAATGAGATGCTTCATACGCTAAATGATATAACTTATATTTAACTAAATACTCAAATTGTAAATGATAAAGAGGTTCAAATGTTAAAGATAAAATATCAAAATTATTATTAAAAAGAAACTCCTTCGTATTCCATATATCTGTATATTGATAAATAGTATGTTTTAAATGTTCAAAATTATCAGTATATACAGTTTTATACACTACAGAATACTCTTCAAATGGACTATAAAACTCTAATCCAAAATAATAATCATTTATTCCATCATGACTTTTCAAATTACTTTCAATGTCCTTATAATAATATATATTATTACTATATAAATCCTTTAAAAAATCTTTTTCAACCAAAAATACTTTTTCAATAAAAAACTCATTTGAACGATTATAATACTTAGAAAGATTAAGTCTAGAAGATTCTTCCCTAATAATATATAAATACACTTCACCATATAAAATATCAAAAACATAATAATCTCTATAATTATAATAAGTAATTCTTCTCATAGAATCTATAACATCTAAATACTTATTATTACTAAGGGGTTGGTATAAAATAGAAGAATATTTCTTTTTACAAAAACAACAGTAATAATCATTTAATTCATGAAAGCAAATAGAACAATAATATTTATTATCACTTAAACTATAAATAATCATTTTATTAGAAGTATTATTAATAAAATCCATTACAGAAGAAGGAATATCTAAAAAAGACTTCCAAATATTTGGTTTTTCAGAAATAATATTTTGAAATTTATCATCAAACACTAATTGTCTCATAA